>VRUH01000023.1:11279-20400 GCA_019456185.1 Candidatus Glassbacteria bacterium
ACTCCGCGCATCACAACTGCAGGGCCGCCGCCGCCGCCGGGCTTTTGCTCGCTGAACCCGTCGATATCCAGCCCCGTCACGTCGTCGAACACCAGCGCCGGACGCTCATCCCCCCGCGCCAGCTCGAGATCGATCCCTTCCATGCGGATACCCTCCACGTGGCGGCAATAGATCCCCCAGGCCGGCAGCATGCCGAACATAGTGCCCTCCGGGTATTTTGCCGGATGTTCGGGGACCTCGCGCACGGCCTGCCCGGCGGTGCCGCCTCCGGGGTAGGTGATCCGGATATCGCGCAGGGTGATATTGCGTACCGGGTGGCCGGGCAGGCCGGTGATCGAGCAGGCGATACTGTCGATATCACTGGCGACTATATTGCTGATCAAGATATTCCTCATCGTGCCCATGCCCGGCCGGTTGCCTTCCTTGTAGGGACGTGCGCGGTTGCCCAGCCGGACGAATATGGGCACTTTGACGTTACGGATAGCGAGGTTGGTGATAGTCACGTTCTCGAACACGCCACCGTCCACCAGTTCCAGCGACACTCCGGAAAGACCCCTGCTGCGGCGGTTCAGATATCCGGGAGGGCCCGTGGTGTAATCCGAGTTGATCGAGCAGTTGGAGATCGTGATGTTGCGGAACCCCCCGTTGCTCTCGGTGCCCATCTTGATTGCGTTGCACTGGGTGCGCAGCACGCAGTTGGTGATCGACACGTTCTCGGTGATCACTCCGGCTGTGCTCTTGAGCGTAATCGCATCGTCCTCGCAGTCAGCGTAGCAGTCGGAGAGCCAGACATTCCGGCAGCAGTCGATATCGATCATGTCGTTGTTGCGGTTCACCTGGCTGATTACTGTCAGGCCACGCACCTGGAGGTAGTCGCAGTCGAGGTAGTGCTGGACCCACATCGGCGAGTTGCGCAGGGTTATTCCCTCCACCCGGACATTGCTGCACGAAACCATCCGGATCATGTACGGCCGGCCGATATAATCTGGGAAATCCCAGTTCTCGTCTCCCCCCTGCCCATCGATAGTGCCGCTGCCTGTGACCGCCACCTCATGCAGTCCCTCACCCTGGATCAGCGCGTGGCGGACGTAGTTGTCCGTGTAGGAGCGGAACGAGGCGATCACTTCTGGGTAGTCTGCGATATCCGTACTGGCCAGCAGTACCGAACCATGCTCCAGGCGCAGTTCGATCCTGCTTTTGAGGAAAATCGTACCGGTCAGGTAGCGGCCCCTGGGCACAGAGACTGTCCCGCCGCCGGCCCCGGCAGCGGCATTGATCGCGGCCTGGATAGCGTCGGTGTCCAGTGTCCGACCGTCGCCGGCAGCGCCGAAATCACGGATGTCGTACGTAGCGGCTCCCAGGATACAAACGCTCAGCGCCAGCAAAATGACTGCCGCGGATAAGGCACGGCCTGCTTTATCCATGGTTGTTCCCCTTCCTGTTTAATACTTCAACGAGTCTCCAGTTGGGATGTGCTAACGGAGTGAAAATATAGTTCTCACCGCCGGCGCGGGCCAACAAAAAGCCCCGACCTGTAGGGGCCGGGGCCTGTTTCGATTTTTCTTGTCCCGGAGTGCTCTACTTGCCCTTCTTTCCGTTGCTGAAAATCAGCTTGCCTTCCATCCCTTTTTTCACCTCGGGGAGTTCCTTGCCGAACAGCAAGGAAAGCAGGGTCGGTGCCACGTCGCTGAGCGTGGCGTCGTCGCGAAGAGGCGCCGTTTTGGGACCGATTATAAACAGGGGCACCTTGTTGGCGGTGTGGAACGTATTCGGCTCGCCGTCGGCGGTGATCATCTCCTCGATATTGCCGTGGTCGGCGGTGATCATCGCAAACCCTCCCTTTGCACGGATCGCGGTAATAATCCGCTCCAGGCTCTTATCGACCGCCATCATACTCTGGATTCCCGCGCTGACATCTCCGGTATGGCCCACCATGTCCGGGTTGCAGAGGTTGACCAGCAGGACAGTGTTCTCGTCGCCGTTCTCGATCAGATCTACCACCTTGTCGGTCAAGTCCTCGATCTCGATCCGGGGATATTTCTGGTATGGTTCGAACTTGTAACCCGGTTCGCCCTTGTGCTGGTCGTACTCCTTGGTGTAGCGACGGACCTCTGGAGGAAGCGGGATCGTGATCCGTTCCTCGCCGGGCAGAGGGTCGCCGACCTTGTTGCCCGAGAGCAGAGTGAGCGCCTTGGCCTTGTCCACCCCGCTGACCCGGTACTGGCTGATCTTGTGATTGGCCAGCACTTTTCCCAGGCTGATATCCTGCACCGCTTCGCGGAACGCCACCGGGCAATGCATGCCGCGATAGTATTCCACCAGACCGACAATGTGCAGAGTGTCGTACTGGAGGTCGGGACGGTGCTCCCAGCGCTTGAACCGTTTGAGTCCGCTGTAGGTATCGTCGGCGCTGTCGCGCAACTCATCGGTGAGGACCGAGACCGGCTCCACCAGCATCCGCATCAGGAATTCGCCGCGGTCCTTGCGGAAGTTCCAGTGGATCAGCACGTCGTGGTTATCGACTCCCTTGTAGTCGCCGAGGACGGTGGGAGTGACATACTGATCTGTCAGGCCCTTGTCGTAGGCTTTTTTCAGCGCCGCTTCCGGCTCCTCCAGCCGCGGCCCCTGGCCCTCGATAATCGCCCGGAAAGTGGCCTCGGTCTTGTACCAGCTTTCGGCGCTGCGGTTCATCGTGATATCCCGCCCGCCGATAGTGGCCACCGTGAACTCGACCTCCCTGTCGCCGATAATTTCTTCGGCCGTGGTGCGCAAATCTTCCAGGAAGCGCGGCGCGCTGAAGGGCGGGGTCCCGCGGCCGTCGGAGAAATAATGGATTACGATCTTTTTGGCGCCGCGCTGGACAATCCGCCGCAGGATAGAGTAGAGGTGATAGATGTGGCTGTGCTCTTTGTTATTGGAGACCAGGCCCAGCAGGTGCACGGCGCTGCCGTGGGCCTGGGCGTAGTCTATCGCCTCGTCGATCACCGGGTTGATCATCGCTCCGTTCTCGATCGCGCTGTCGAGCTGGTACATCGGGTGCACGTAGTCCACTCCGCTGAGGACCTCGTGTCCCACCGCCGTGCTGCCCTTGGCTCCCTCGGGCATTCCCACCCTTGGCCCGACAGCGATAATCTCGGTGCAACTGGTGACGTCGCTGAAACGTCCGTTACGCCCGCATCCCGGAACATCGCACTTGCTGGCCCGCAGCTCGTCGAGAAACGGGGTTCTTGCCAGCGCCGCGCAGTTATAGGATTCCTCCTCCCTGATCCCGCAGCCGTCCATGATAATCAGGGCGCCCGGCCCCTTGAACCCGCGTTGATTTGGTTCCTTATTGGAAGAGCGGCTCATTACCTGGCTTCCTCCTTCGTCAGCTCGTACTGGCTGTAGTCTATCTCCACCCGCTCGCCCATTTTCCCGGTCAGGAAACGGATGATCTTGTAAACGGAATCGTCGAAATCAACGTTGTCGACCACAAAAATTTCCTGTTCAGCGGAGTTCTCAATCAGCGCATCCTGGATTTTGCGGATGCTTTCGAAATTCTCCAGGTACTTCTCCAAACTTCGCTGCGGATTTTCCTCGTCGCGCGTGATGAAGCGGTTACGGTGACTTTCCTCCTCGGTGGTACAGATCAGTATCTGGATGATAATCGAGCCATCGGCCAGTTCATCGGGCCACTTGGAGGGCAGAATGTGGACACCCTCGAGGATCATCGACAGGTTCTCTTTCACCGCGCGGCGCATGATTGCCCGTACGCCCACATTGACCCGCTGTGCCTGCTCCTGGAACGCGCTGATCACCGGGTCGGCCTTGACTCCGAACGGGCGCTCGAGGGTTTTCCAGACGGTATAGCTTGATTCGTGGACCGAGGGCAGCAGCTGCCTGCTGATCATCCCGCGCATGATCTCGCGGATCGTGTCCGTGCCGATTACCCGGGTGATACCAAGGCGGTGGGCGATCTCGACGGCCAGCGACGATTTGCCGGTGCCGGTCGCTCCGCTGAAAAGCAGGATCAGCGGCTTGTCCGGACCCTTGAGTGTCCGCCAGAGAAGGTAATGGCGCGCGTACTCCTGGCCGAAATCGTTGCGCAGCTTGCTGTAGGTGTGACGGCGCAGTTGGCCGCGGCTGATTTTCTGTACGCCGCGCTCACTGAAATCGACCGCCATCCGCTCGGCGACCTCGTGGGCGATCTCGGGACCCAGGCCCGCGGCCAGCAGGCTCTGGGCCAGGATACCCCGGCTGAACGGCTCTTGCTCCTGGCCATCGCTGACATAGATCGCCTCGCCGTGCAGCTTCCATTTCTCATAGCTGTCGGCCACCTGCTCGCCAAGTTCATCCTCGATCAGCTTGAGCGTGCGCTGTTTGAGCTGGCGGCGGTGAATCTCGCTGAGGCCCTCTTCGAGCAGCATGCTCTGGATGCGGCTGGCGATCTGGTAAGCCTGTTCGCTGCCCAACCCGGCGCGCATCAGCGAGCGGGCCATCAATCCCCTTGAATACGGAAAGCTGAATCCGTCGGAGAGGACGATGAAGTTCTGTTCGTGGTGATCGGGCATAGTTCCGCTGTCAGATTTTCAGTTCTTTGAGGCCGCTGACCAGCTTACAGGCGTCCTGGCTGGAGATTATGCCCACCGGTTTGCCGTCCTTCACCACCGGCAGCCTGTGGATTTTTTTCTCCACCATCGTGTTGAATACCTGCTGCACGTCGTCATCCTCGCCGCAGGTGAATACGTCGGCCGTCATGATCCCTTCCACCCAGTTGTACTTGCCCTTGTCTTCCTGCTGCTCGTCGATAGAGATGTGGATCCTGATCAGGCGGTCGATCGCCTTGACGATATCGCGGCCGCTGACAATCCCGATCAGTTTCCCGTCGCCGTCAACAACCGGCGCACCGGTGATCCGGTTCTGCTCCAGCAGCATCACCAGTTTGCGGATAGACATATCGCCGGTGACAGTGAGCACGTTGTGGGTCATCAGATTTTTTACTTTCATGCGGACTCCCTGCTCAAGGACTGCTTTTGGGTCGAGATACGCCGGGACGCCGGAGAGGAAAGCGATATGCACTGAGGCAAGCACCGTCTGCTGGCAGCAATTCTCCCCGGACGCCGGTAGTGCGTGATACAGCGGCAGGATTGCGGCTGTCTCTTCATTGTACTCTCACGCCGAATCCTTTGTCAAGTAAAGCATTGGCGGGATTATAAAACAAAAGCAGGCCGGACTCCCGACGGCCTGCTTCAGGCAATTATGAATAACGCTCAAATCAGAGTTCGTTCCCGCGCCACGGACCGGTGACCTCCCGCGGGAGGTTGCGAAAGCGGGCATACTCCAGGGCGAATTCCTCCCCGTCGAATCCATCATCCGGCTCCAGCTCGCTCAGGGCCACGGGACGGCCCAGCTCACGGCTCTTGCCCGCGGCGATCAGGATCCGGCAGGCCTCGACCTGCTCGTTGATCGGCTTGTCCGCGCGGCGGGTGGCGATACTGCCGGCCAGGCCGGAGAGGATAGCCGGGTAGGGGCTGCCGTGGTCCGGAACAAAACTGACCAGCTCGTGGTCGGTAAGGAGCACAATCTCGTTCTCGTTACGCGCCCAGCCGAGATTGAGCACCACCGGCGGACGGCCGTCGTAGCGGACGTGGATAAGATGCTGTTTGCGGTAGAAATCGACGTAGTTCACGCTCAGCGCCCCGGGACCCATCACCTCCTGGGCCAGTTCGGTGCCGTGAATCCCGTAGTAGATCAGGTCGAGCATATCGTAGCGGCTGTGGGAATTGATATGGCCGTAGACAGTGACATTCACGCGGTCGTCGCGGGCCTGGAACTCTTTCTTGAAAGCGGGCAGGTTCGGCGCGTAGCGGTACGTGCTGCCCCCGAAAATCGGCGTACGGTACTTTGCGCTCAACTCCAGCAGCTTCCGCGCATCGCGCTCGGTGCCCACCACAGGCTTGTCGATAAAAACCGGCTTACCAGCGGTGATAAACGGCTCGGCGTCGCGGACATGGCTCTCCCAGTTGACCGCGATCGAAAACGCCACGTCCACCAGCGGCACCATCTGCTCCGGTGAATCGCAGACCTGCTTGACCTTGTAGTCGGCCACGAACTTATCCGTCCGCTCCTGTCCGTAGACCATGCCCCGGTTGGTAATCGCCACCAGCTCGGCGCCCTCCACGGCGGCAATTGCCCGGGCGAACGTGTCGGCGTGGCTGGTGTCCAGTTCCAGCAGGCCTACCCGCAGCGCTCCGCCGCCGGGCCGGCTGACTTTCAGCGGAGCACTCGTTTGTGCCGCAGCCCGCCCGGCGAGAGCGTTCCCGATAACGGCCGCTCCAGCGGCGGCGGCCAGGTGTGTGCCGATAAACTTGCGACGTTTCATCCTTGTCTCCCAGTCGTATTTATTATCCACCATTTGTCATACTCTCTAAGATTCGCTCTCAATATTATAACCGTAATCAGGAGGCGATTCAAGCAAGACAAGATAAAAAAAAGGGCGGGATAAATCTCCCGCCCTGCGTGTTTCAACTGTAATCCGACGGTTAGCTGATACAGGCGTAGTAGAGCGCCTTGATCGCCCGGTCCGCGTCCTTGTCGTCGACCAGGAAAGTGATATTGATCTCGCTGCCGCCCTGGGCGATCATCTCGACATTCACGCCCGCGGTGCCCAGGGTGCTGAACACCCGGCCCGAGACACCCGGGGTGTGACGCATGCCCTCGCCGACGATACAGATAATCGTCTGGCCCGGCTCCAGGGTGACATTGGCGAACTCCTTCAACTCCTCGATCACCTTGTCCAGGTTTTTGCTCTGGTTGAGCGTCATCGAGATCGAGACCTCGGTGGTGGCCATCACCTCGATATCGATCCCGTAGGTGGCGAAAATGGTGAAAATCCGGGCCATGTATCCGCTGGCGCCCAGCATACGCGTGGACTCGATACTGAGCATGTCCACGCCCCTCTTGTGCGCAATCGCCTTGATCACCTTGTTCTGCTTGATATGCTCGGCGTGGATCGTCGTGCCCTCGTCACCGGGCTTGAACGAGTTGAGTATCACCACCGGGATATTCTTGCGCATCGCCGGTTCGATTGTTTTGGGATGCAGGACCCGGGCGCCGAAGGCGGCCAGCTCCTTGGCCTCGTCGAAACTGATAACTTCCAGCCGCTCGGCGTCGGGGACCAGGCGAGGGTCTGCGCTGCGCATCCCGCTTACGTCGGTCCAGATCTGGATCTCCCCGGCCTTGAACGCCGCTCCCACCAGCGCGGCCGTGTAGTCGCTGCCGCCGCGTCCCAGCGTGGTCACCCGGCCGTCGGCGGTGTGGCCCACGAAACCCGGCAAAACAAGTGTCTTCTTCTCCTTGCGGAACTTGCCGAGAATCTTTTTCTCGTTTTCCTCGGACACAGTCGCGTCCTGGAAGTTCTCGTCGGTGATAATATCCAGCTCGTCAACGTCCACGCAGCGCGCGGGCGTACCCCTGTCGTTCAGCACGGCGGCCACGATATTGCTCGAAAGCCGCTCGCCGAAACTGAAAATCTCGTCGAGGTACTCCTCGTAGGGACGGTCGAGATTTTTCAGAGCCACCTTGAGCTTGCTCCAGACCGGGCTGATAAGCTGCCACGACAGGCCCAGTTTCCTGAGCACTTCCTCGTGCTTGACCCTGATCCCGTCCAGGTTTTCCTGATACGGTTTGTGGGCGTGTGCCAGTTCGGCCATTGCTTCGAGCTGGTCGGTTATTTTAACCTCACCGGCTTCGCTGACTCCCACCGCGCTCACAACCACCAGCGGCCTGCGCTCGATACGCGAGGCCACAATATCGGCCACTGCCTGGATTCTCTCGGCGGTAGCCACGCTGGTCCCGCCGAATTTCATTACGACGCGTCCCATCATTGCTCCATCGGATTACCAACTGAATTGACAGGAATTTGATTCTCCTGAGTAACACCCGTCAAGCAAGGAACTTAAACTTTAAACATAAGTATTCCGCGTCAAATTTTCAATGGAAATGCCATCAACTGCCGCCGGCCCTGCCTCCCCTGCTACTCGAACCGCTTCGCCACCGCAGCGCAGAATTCGCCGAACGCGGCGCTGTCCACTTTTTCCGCTGTTTCCCTGAGTTCTGTGAACAGGGGCCGCGCCTCCCTCAGCTTCCCGGATTCGAATTCGATCTTCCATGTCAGCAGCGCCCGCAGACTGAACATCAGGTTCTCCGGCTGACCCGCCTGGCGGGCCAGTTCGACACTCTCGGCCAGCATCTTTCCGCAGTCCTCTCGTTCGTCTTCGCCCGAGGCCGGGTCGCGGAGAATATCCGAGGCCACGTTGCGCAGCGCCCAGCTCCTGCCGAATACGTCTCCCAGCGATCCGGACAGACCCAGCGCACTGTCGTGGAACTTGCGTGCATGAGCGTAGTCGCCCTGCTCCCGGTAGATTTCACCCAGCAGGTTGTCGATATCCAGCCGCAGCATGTCCCAGCCGCCCTTGCGGGCCATCCTGTCGGCGGGCAGCAGCACTTTCAGCGCGGCCTCGCTGCGGCCCAGGCTGTGCAGCATCTCGGCCAGGTTGTAGCGTGTGCCAACCACAAACTCCAGGTACCCGATCCGCTCGCCGATATCCAGGGCCTGACGGTACCACGGCTCGGCCTCCCCGCAGCGCTCCATGAACATGTAGCACTCGCCGATATTGAATTTCAACGCGGCCAGCTCCCTGGTCGGCCCCACCAGCATCTCCAGACGGTCGTGCTCGGAGCGCAGGGTCTCCAGCGCCCTGCCGTTGCGCCCGCTGTCATTATCGACCACGCTCATGTTGATCCGCACCTGGATCTCGGTTTTCAAATCGCCGGTCGCGACGGCGATCTCCAGCGCCTTGCGCAGCCAGACCATCGCTTCCTCCAGCCGGAACGCCTTGGACAGCGCCAGAGCCCGCGAGTTATAGAGCATGGACCTGATCCTGCGGAAACGGTCCTCGCCTTCGTCGTCCACCAGGCTCAGCGCGAAATCGTAAGTCTCCACGGCCTCATCCATCCTGCCCCGGCGGACCGCGATACTGCCCCGGTTGCGCAGCAGGGTGGCCAGAAAAATCCGCGCCTCCACGTCCGCTCCCCCGCCGGAGACCTGACGGAAAATTTCCTCTGCCCGGTCCAGGTGACT
>VRUH01000023.1:20410-22435 GCA_019456185.1 Candidatus Glassbacteria bacterium
GCAGGCGCGAGGGCTGCCCGTCCAGCTTTGCCTCCGCCAGGGCGAACAACTCCACCGCGCCCTCGAAATCACCCGGCAGGGAACGCTGGAACAGGGCCTGTCCCTTGAAATGGCATGCTCTGGCGGCCTGCTCGTTTTCGTGCAGTTCTTCGGCCAGCTCCGCCAGGCAATCGAAATCGTTCAGCGCCTCATCGTAACGCCCCAGCAGAAGATTGACCTGGCCCCGCTGCTCGTAGAGCACCGAGCGTTTCTGCCGCCCGTCGCTGACCCGGTATTCGTCAAGCAGTTTCTCTGCCCGGCCGAACAGCATCAAGCTTTTCTCATTGTCGAAAATCAGTCGGGCCAGCTTACCGGCTTCAAGGTAGAAAGAGGCGGCTTTATCGGGAATCTCGGCGTGGGAGTAATGCAGAGCCGTGAGCAGGGTTTTCTCGAACCTGTCGCCCAGCTCGGTGTCCTCTAAAATCCGGGCCACCTGGCCGTGCAGGCGTTTGCGCAGGGTCGGCACCAGCTCCTGGTACAGCTTCTCGCCGATCAGCGCGCGCTTGAACGTGTAGACCCAGTCGGGGTCTTTCTCGTTTTCCAGCCGGGTGATTTCCTTACCGGTGAGATGCGAGAATATCTCTTCCAGGTCCTTGCCCGAGAACTGGTCGCTTTGGTCGGCTTGGGGCAGGAAACGGCGGATAATGATATAGCGCAGGATATTGCCCAGTACGCTGGAGTAGCGGATCGCCGCGTGCTCATCGCTGCTGAGCCGCGTGATCCGCTCCTCGATAACGCCCTGGATTTTGGTCGGGATCGAGACGGCTTTGAAATTCTCCGCATCGAACCGGGTACAGCGGCCGTCGCTGACCGTAATCAACTCCTGCTCCAGCAGCTTAGCGCAGAACTCGATGATGAAAAACGGGTTGCTCTCCAGTTCCTCCTCCACCCGGCGCTTCATCTCCGGCGGCAGCTCATCCCCGGAGTCCTGCCGGTCGATTCCCAGCACCAGCGCGGCAAGGGTGCGGGCAGCTTCGGGTTTCAGCAATCCGGGACGGGACGCGCAGCGTTCGACAGGCAGGGATTTATCGCGCAGGACCCCCAGCTGCGACTGCCTCCTGGCGTTGATCGCCACCACCAGTCCGCCGCCGGCCTGGCGCAGGATAAAGGAGAGCAGGTGCAGGCTGTTGCGGTCGGCCCACTGGAGATCGTCGATGCACAGCAGCGCCGCGCCTCCCCGCTGGACAGCCCGCATGGCCTCGACAGTGAAAATTTCGGCCACCCGCTGGTAGAACAAGTTGCGCCGCTGCTCCGGGTCAAGCGATTCGGAGAACGGGGATTCGGGGATTTGGAGGCCCAGGAACGGGGCCAGCACCGGGGCCTGGGCAGCGGGGTCATCTCCCGCGCTGTCCAGTCCGGCCAACGCGCCGGCGATCTTGTCCCGGACAGTTTGCGCTGAATCGTGCCCGGTGATTGCGAACACCTGCTCCTTGAGGATTCGGCTGAACGGAAAGAACGGGTAGGCGCCCTCGTCGCTGTGGCTCTCGGGGACCGCGCTGTCCCGGTCGATTTCACCGGTGCCGGGACCCTCCCCCTGGTACCAGCTGTAGCATTCGCCGAACCAGACAGGCCAGCCACGGCCGAGCGCCCAGTGGGCCACCTCGGCGATCCGGCGCGTTTTGCCCACTCCGCTCGAGGCCACCACCGAGATCAGGGCGGGAGAGTCGCTTCTGCCCGCGGCCGCATTTTCCAGCGCCGCCATCATCCGGGCCAGACAGCGGTCCCTGCGCATATCCTTCTCGCCGCGGACCACGATCCCGTTGCGGGTAACCAGCGGGTAACGGCGCAGCCGCTCGATAAACTCGGCCACCGACTCAAACTGCCGGCGTTCGTGCAGGGAATAGAGCGGGACCGGAGCGCTGAAACCCTTCAGCTCGGCTTTGCGCAGCGGCGGCTCGGGCTGGATCAGGTGTTCGACCTTGCGGCGCTGGGAATCGACTGTCAGCAGCGTGCCCGGCGGATGTACAAACCCTCCGTCGGCCCCGG
>VRUH01000023.1:22445-56881 GCA_019456185.1 Candidatus Glassbacteria bacterium
CTCGTTGACCAGCCGCGCGGCCAGGTTGCAGTCCTGCCCGATAATCGTTTCCTCGTTGTTGATGATATTATCTCCGGCCGGGCCCTGGAGCGCCTTACCCACGCTCATGCCGCCGCGGATTTCCACCACCTCGCCGAATTTGCCGCTGAGCCTGCCTGTCAGATCGCGCCAGACATTCCACAGGATTTCAGCGAAATACATCTCTCCGCCACGGCTGTGGCTGAACTCCGTGCCCAGCACACCCATGAGGTTGAACCGGCCCTTGGGAAAAATATTGTATTTGTAATGGACCCCGAACCGGTCCATCACCAGATGGACTTCATCGGCCAGCTCATCAAGCACGCCCGTATCGTGCAGGGCGAAATTGCAGAACAGCACGCCGCTGTCGCGCACTGTGGAGCAGGACTCGTCGAGCAGGATATTACGCCGTGCGTCCGCTCCGAGCCTGCGCACCAGGTATTCGGTCAATCTCGAACTGGTCAGAAACGGCTCGATCTGCGCTACCTGCTCGGCCAGCCCCCCGATCAGCACTGCCAGTCCCGCCGGTTCCATCTCCCTCAATTCAGCGGGCGCATCCCCCGGCTCCGGTATCCCTGACGAGCAGACCTCTTCCACGAAGTCGCTCAGCTTGTTCATTCCGCTCCGGCGAATCACCAGCTTGCACAGACCGTCGCGGGGGGGCGATACCGCCAGGTCCGACAGTTCCAGACCCAGCCAGCCGCATTCGAGCAGGTCGTCCAGGCGGCCGCGGCAGGCCTCATCGATCCCGATCCCCTTGGTCTCCGGCTCCCCTGGGCCGGCCGGCTCGTCGCTGCCGCCCAGTTTCTCCGCTTTCGCGACCCGCGTGCCCGCGTTACCCCAGGTGATCCTGGCCCGAACCCTGCTGCCGTAGAAGCCGGTTCCCGGGTTGTCATCGTAAACCAGCCCGCCGCTGGCCTTGACTTCCAGTGAGTCGATAAACTCGTTGATTTCATCCTGGCGCGGCTTACCGGCAAGCTTCCGGCGCAGCTCGGCGCGCACCTCGGAAGTCACCTGCGGCATCGTGGCGCGGATCGAGAGTATCACTTTCAGCGCGGCCATCCCCCGGTCGCCGCTGTCGGTTTCATCGCGGAAGTATTCGAGTATCAGGCCCATCTTGTTCAGGCAGAAGCGGTTGAGGATACCGAGGTTCATGATATCCCCGGCCTCCTCCTTGCCGAACCGCTCGGTGAGGAAAGTGAGCAGGGCGGTAAACCCGCTCACATCGGCGAAAAAGAGGTAGGTGCCCGTGGAGTTATGGTTTCGCAGGTAACCCAGGATCGCATCGCCGCCGCGCTCGCTGATCCCGTAGTCGGGATCGCGGGCCGGCACGAACAGCGAGAGGTTGTGGTGCAGGTTGGTGAGATAGCTCCAGATCGCCAGCAGCCGGCCGCGGTTGAGCGACGATAAATTCCCGCGGCCGAAGTTCTCGGCCCACTCCGGGTGGAATTCACCCAGCAGCCCGGCCATCCGCTGCATCGCGGGACTTCCCCCGGCAGCTTTCCTGTTGCGTTTGACCATCAGGCCGATCTCCGCAACGCCGCTCATTCATCCGCAACGCCGCCGTGCTTGCGATAAAGTTTGAGATATTTTTTGCTGTTGATTTTACGGGCCAGCTGGCCTAGTTCCTCCAGGATGTCCGGACGAAGCGACTCAGCCAGGCCAAGCACGTCCCAGTTGTCCAGGATCGATGCCAGGGTCACCAGCAGGTTTTCCGGCTGGCCGGCCTTGCGGCAGTACTCCAGCGATTCCTCCAGCAGCTTGCCGGCCTCGTGGCGGTTGTCCGCTCCGCCGAGCTGCAGGAGGTCCTCGGCCAGGTTGCGCAGGCTCCAGCCGATGCCGAAATCGTCCTTGAGCTTCCTGGCGATTTCGATTGCGCGGCGATGGCGTTGGCCGGCGCTTTTCAGGTTACCGCCGGCCATGTCCATCTCACCGAGGATATTTTCCAGGTCCAGCAACTGCTGAAGGTAACCGTGGCGGCGCGCGAGGCGGGCGGCGCGCTCCAGCACCCGGCGAGCCTCCTCGTTCTTGTCCAGGTCGCGGAGCGCCTCGCCGAGGTTGTACATGATATTTACCCCGAACTGGCGGCTGCTGATCCGCTCGGTAATCCCCAGGGCGCGGCGGTAGTGTTTCTCCGCGCGGCCCGGGTCGCCCATGAAATGGTAGCTCTCGCCGATATTGAACTCGAGGCCGGCCAGCCCCCTGCTCTCGCCGGCCAGCTTGTGGATCGTATCGTAGTTTGACACCAGCAGGTCGAGCGCCTTGGTGTTCTCGCCGGAGTCGTTGAGAGTCACGCTCATGTTGTTCAGGATCAGCAGCTGCAGGTTCACGTCCCCCACCTTGCGGGCTAGCGAGCGGGCCTGGTAAAAGGTTTTCAGGGCCTCGGGCAGACAGAAGGCCATCGACAAGCAGATCGCCTTGGTGTTGAGCAACTGGGCCTTGACCGGCATGAACTCGCTGCCATCTCCCGCCCCGGCGATCATCTCCAGCGCCTGATCAGCCGTTTCGACCCCCTCCCTGTTGCGGCCGAGCCTCATGCGGACCGTGGCCAGGGTCCGGATCAACCGGGCGCGCAGGATCGTGGCGCGGGTATCGTCCATATCGGCGCTGATATCTTCGAGCGCGCTGACAGCCCGTTTCTCGCATTTTTCGATCCCCCCGGTTTCCAGCAGCACCCGCGATTGCCCGTTCCGGGCTTCGAGCACGAGCAGAGGCAGCCCTTCGGCCAGCTTCTCGGCCTGGTTGTAATGGGACAGCGAGTGCTTGTAATCGTCATCCCGGGCGCGGGTGAGATAGGTTCTGCCGGCCAGCAGTTCGGCGCGGACCTGTTTGTCTTTTTCCGCCAGTTGTGCGGAGATTTTTTTCAGACCGTCGCTGTCCTCCAGGGCTTTCTCGTAACGGCCCAGGGCCAGGGCGATATTGCAGCGCTGCTCGTGCATCTGCAGGAGCATCCGGTCGGCGCCGTCCAGCTTGTGCTCGCTGCAGAATTTTTCCACGCGGTCGAGCAGTCGAAGGGCGTTTTCGTTTTCAAACAGTTCGCCCGACATCCGGCCCGCTGCCAGGTGGTATTCAGCGCCCTTCTGCGGCATTTCGGCCTGTTCATAGTGCATGGCGCAGTTGAGGTTCTTCTCCAGGTTGTCCTCGCGTAACCGCTGCCAGATCCCGGCGGCTACCCCGTGGAGCCGCTTACGCAGCGATGGAGTGATGCCCTGGTAGAGAGACTGGCCGATCAGTGCGCGGCTGAACCGGTAAACTGAATCTTCGCCGCTGTCGAGTTCGATTTCCAGCACCTGCCGTCCGGCAAGTCCGTGGAGGCCCAGGCGTGCTTTTGCGGGCGGCATCTTGTTTTCCGCCCTGTAACTGTTGATTTCGGCCACGTAACGGCAGCGCAGGACATTGCCCAGCACCGAGCCGTTGCGGATCAGGTCGAAATCCCGGCGCGGCAAGGAGTTGATCAGCTCCTCTATTACCGACTGCACGCGGTTCGGCACGCTCATCGAGGCGAACCCGGCGCGGTCGAACCTGACCACTTCGCCGTCGCGGACAGTCACCACTTCGTTGTCAGCCAGTTTGCGGCAGAACTCGGTGACAAACAGAGGATTATTTTCCAGCTCGCTCAACCGGCGATCGAGTTCGGCGGGCAGATTCTTATCGCGGGAAACTCCCAGGGCCACCCTGGCCAGCAGGCGCACACCTTTCTGCGCCAGCGGTTTCGCCTCAAGCAGCATGAAGCCGGCGGCGGCGCCCGATTCATCCTCCACCAGCGCCTCCAGGCATTGGCGGTCCCTGGCCGCGGTGCAGAACAGCAGGCCGCCGCCAACTCTGTGCAACAAATATCCGAGGAGTTTGATACTGCCGGGATCGGCCCACTGGAGATCGTCGATCACCAGCAGCAGCCGTCTGCCGTGGGCCGCGACCAGTGATTCGAACAGGGCCGCCACCTGTTCGAAAAACACGTTGCGCCGTTCCTCGGGATTGAGCGATCCGGCCGAGCCGGCAGCGCCGGACTCGATTCCCAGGAATGAGGCCACCACCACCAGTTCCTCGCCTCCCGCGCTCACGCCGCGAAGGCTGCGGGTCACGGCGCGCAGTTTCTTCATCGCCTGCGCCGGCGTATCCGATCCCTGGATGCCGAACACCTGGCCGTTGAGGAACTTGATGAACGGGTAAAACGGGACGGCCATTACCGATCCCTTGCCGGAATCATCTTCCGCTTTCGACCCCGAGCCCTGATACCAGCTCATGCACTCGGCCCAGAGCACTTTCCAGCCGCTCTCGGCGCAGGTGTGCATAATCTCCGCCAGCCGTCTGGTTTTTCCCAGCCCGGCCGGACCGTAAAATCCGAGCATCCGGTTAACCTGTTTTCCGCGCCCGCCGAATTCGGCGACAAACGCCTCGGCCGCGGTCAGCAGCTTGTCGCCCATCGACCCGCCGGAGCCGTCGATTACCTCACCCTTATCAGTAACCAGCGGTAGGCGGCGTAACCTTCCGGCCAGCTCGGCCGGGGATTCCTGTTCGCCGCGGGGAATGAGCGAGTAGAGCGGCACCGGTTCGCTGAAGCCTTTCAGCTCGGCGTGCTCGAACGGCTTCACCGGCGCGAGCAGGTGCTCCACGCTGGCGTAGCTGTTCCGGGCGGCCAGCAGCGAGCCGGGCGGTTCCTTGCGCACCAGGGCGCGGGTCACCAGACGGGCGGCGAGGTTGCAGTCGGGCCCGATAATCGTCAGTTCGTTGTGCAGCAGGTTGTCGCCGACCGGCCCCTGGAGGCACTGGCCCACACTCAGTCCGGCGCGAAGGCGGACTCTGCCGGCGAAATTGCGGCGAGTGTCGTCGAGCAGGTCGTTCCAGCACTGCCAGAGCACCTCGGTATAGAGCCGCTCGGTTTCGGGCGCGCCTGCGACCTCAAGGCCCAGGCAGGCCATCAGGTTGAAATCGCCCAGCGGGAAAATATTGTATTTATAGACCAGTCCGTAGCGGGTCATGAGCCGGTGGACCACCGCCGAGAGATCATCGAGCAGGCCGCCCGAGGAGACCGTGAAATTGACGAACAGGATTCCGGTATCGTGAACGCGGCTCGAACGGTCGTCGAACAGGGTCGCCAGTTCTGCCTCGGGGCCCAGGCCGCGCACCACCTGCTCCAACAGCTCGCCGCCCTGGAGATACGGCGCGGCCCGCTCGATCCGGCGGGCTATCCCGTCGAGGCTCAGCTCCCCGTCAGCGGCTGCTGCCGGGCGTCCGTTTTCAAACCGGGCGATATCGTCCCAGGTGCGCTCGCTCAACCGGTCCATCCCGCGCGGGGTCAGGACGACCTTGGTAAAATCACCGAACCGGCGGGAGCGGAAATCGCGCTTGTTGAGCCAGTCGGAGCCGATCAGTTCCTCGAACCCGGCCGCCGATTCATCGTCGAAACCGACGCCCTTGACCTCGGTCAACCGCTTGGCCACGCGGTCGTCGCTGCCGCCGACCTTCTCGCTGCCGGCCAGGTGTCTCGCGCTCCTGCCCCAGGTGATCCTCGCCCGCGCGTCCCTGCCGTAGAACCCGCTGCGGCCGTGGGACCGGCCCTCCACCACTCCGGCGCTGGCCTTGATTTCCAGACCCTTGATAAATTTGCGGATCGCCTCCTGATGCGGTTTGCCGGCCAGCTTGCGGGTCAGTTCCCCGCGCACTTCGAGAGTGATCGTGCCCAGGATGGAACGGAAAGCCAGCGCACTCTTGAGCGCGTCGGCAGCCGGGTCGGTGTCCTGCTCAGCTCCCTGCGCGCCGAAATGGGCGATCAGCATTCCCATCCGGTTGAGGCAGTAGCGGTTGAGGATACTCATGTTCATGATATCCCCCGCTTCCTGCTTGCCGAACCGGTCGGTGAGAAAGGTCAGCAGCTTGGTAAACCCGCTCACGTCAATCATCACGTAACTGGGCCGCGCTCCGGGGCGGCGGGGACGGGTAAAATACGCCACGACCGCGTCACCGCCGCGCTCGGTAACGCCGTAGGAGGGATCGGCGGCCGGGACAAACAGGTCGAGTCCCCGGCTGACACCGCTCAGGTAGGGTTTAATTTTCCGGTCGAGATCGCCGGACAGGTTGCCGGATGCGGCGGCAAGCGAACGGGCCCAGCCGGGATGGTAGACTGAGAGGACCTTGTCCAGCAGAGCTTGATCTGCTTTGCGAAGAGGGGGCATCGGACTCCCGGCTGATATCTGTGTGCGCTCCGGGGCGCCGCCGGAAGCATAAGCGGGCGGGCGGCTACATCCGGCTGATCCGCTCGGAGAGAATCCGGTAGCTATCCCCGTCGCGGGTGAGATAGAGCTTCTTGCGTCCCACGCTATGATAGCGGTCGGAACGGTACTCCTGCCTGAAACTGACCACCAGGTAGTTATGAAAGGCGAAAACGTTGATATCGGTCAGATCGACTTTTATTTCCTTGTAAACTTCATTCAGGCGCTGTTTGTGAGCGCGATGCCGGGCCTTGGTGCGGCCGTAGCCGCTGAAACGCTCGTCGTAGCAGGCCATATACCTGTCGATCCGCTTGTTTTCCCAACTGTGTTCCCATTCGCCGATAAAATCGAGCACTTTTGTCCGTTCGCGCTGATACGTTTCGCTGCCGACGGTGACCAGGCTGTCGTCGACGATAATCGGAGTGTGCCAGAGGGCGATATAGCCGCTCAGCTCCATGATATCCGAGTTGGTAACGACCACACAGCCCTCGGTATCGTAGCTTTTCTCCACCCGGTCGCTCTCGTTGACCGCGTGCAGCCAGATCCCGCCGCCGGTCTTGTTGCGCAGCCGGTCGAAATCGTTGGGGTAGTCCATCGTGAAAGCGCGCACGCCGTACTTTTCGGGCAACTGCTCGTCTTCGAGGATACCGCGGAAGAAATAGACGCCGTTGGGAGTTTTGAGGTCTCCCTCGCGAAGTTTCGCACCCTTGTTGTTGCGGCCGGTGGTACAACGGAACTGTTTGTAAAGCCTCGGGCCGTCCCCGGTGCCACGGTACAGGTAGAGCAGTTGTTCCTGCTTGTCGACCAGCAGGGCATAGTCGCCGCCGTCATACCCCATCTCCAGCAGGTAGATCGGGGTTTCCCGGTCTGCCGGCGCCGCGCCGGTAACAGCGGGCAGCAGGCAGGCCAGCAGGGCGGCCAGCGCGCGGATATGCATGGGCCTGACACGCTCCATCGGTGATTTTGTCCGCCTCCAGGGCATGCTTAAGCCCCGAAAGCGGCTAGATCCTCGATTTTCGATCAAATGAAAATAACAAAGAATGCAACTGCTTGTCAAACCAAAATCTTACCGAACAATCACCTGCGCCGCCGCCGCCCGGCCCCGCTCCTGTCGCCGAGGAGCCGCCGCAGTTCGGCATCGGTCAGCCTGCGGGACTGGCCCGGCGCCAGTCCCTCGATTCCGACCGGCCCGATCCTGGTCCGGCAGAGATAGCGCACCTGGCAACCGAGCTCTGCGAACATGCGTCTGATCTGGCGCTTTTCTCCCTGGCTCAGCACGACCTCATAGGTCCCCTCGCCCGTGTGGAATCCGGTCTTGCGCACTGAGTCGGCTTTCAGCAGCTTGCCCTCGATCTCCATCCCGCGCAGCATTTTCTCCAGGCCGCCCGGACCCGGATTGCCGTGGACGCGGACAGTGTATTGCTTTTCAACCTTGAACGACGGGTGGGTCAGGCGCTGGACCAGAGCTCCGGAACTGGTGAACAGGACCAGGCCCTCGCTGTTTTTATCCAGCCGGCCGGCATAGAGCCAGTTTCGCCCGCGCTCTTCGGGGGGAAGGAGATCGTAAACCGTGTTTTTATTATGGGGATCGGCCCTGCTGGTGACATAGCCGATTTTCTTGTACAGGATCAGAGCGGCCGGCTTTTCGGGGGGCGGGGGCAGCGGCTTGCCGTCGATTTCCAGTTTGTCCGTATCCGGGTCCACCCGGATGGCGGGATCGGTGAGAGTCCGGCCGTTAAGCCGGACCCTGCCCTCGAGGATCAGTTTTTCCGCACCACGCCTGGAACTTACTCCGGCATGGGCCAGGACTTTCTGGATTTTCTCTCCGGCGGGGGTTTCTGTCATGATGCAATCGCGGGGAAAAATTTGAGGCCGCGCGGCCAGACAACACTAGAAGCTCTTTCATAACTGGGTTTTATTTTAACTTTCGCCCGTTGGCGGGTAACCCTTAAAAACACAACCCCCTGTTTCCCCCTTTTCTCAGGGGGACTAAAACCGGATAACCCCAGCCAACATACGAAAAAACCTGAGACCGGACAATTTCCCCTTAACAAAGGGGGTGCCTGCGAAGCAGGCGGGAGTTGTCCCGTTTTAAGGTTATGAAACAGCTTCTAGACAAGTTCCTGCTGGCTGTCGTCGAAATCCCCGGCCGCCGGAGCGACAGTCTGGCTCTCCTGCTCGCTGAGGATAACTTCGAGCTCGCTCTCGCGGGGCAGGCTGTCGAGGCCGGACAGTCCGAAATAGCGCAGGAACTCCGGGGTCGTCCCGTAGAGCAGCGGCCGGCCAAGGATCTGCGCCCGGCCACAGATTGTGATCAGCCTTTTCTCCAGCAGCGTCTTGAGTACTCCGCTGGGGTTTACTCCCCTGATTTTCTCCACCTCGACACGGGTGATCGGCTGACGGTAGGCGATAATCGCCAGGGTTTCCAGCGCGGCTGGGCTGAGTTTCTGCGAGGAACTCTGGCGGCCCAGTCCGCGGACATATTCGGCCAGTTCCGGCACTGTGCGATACTGATAGCCGCCGCTGATCTCCATGACCCTGAACGCCCGGTCGCTGGACTCGTAGTGCTCGTTGAGCGTCCGGACCGCCTGGTGCACCAGCTCCTCCTCCATCTCCGCCGAAACTGCCAGACGGGCAGCGTCCACGGGTTCGCTGGAGGCGAAGAGCATCGCCTCGATCACTGTTTCGTTGGAGTATTCGCTCATGAGTGTATCACCAACGGTTCACTCCTCATCGGCCTGTCCAGAATCATCTTCCTGCGGGAAACCTTCTCCACCGTTTTCGTCGTCGAAATCTTCCGGCAACGCCTGCTCGGCGGGCTGCAGCTTGCGGCGGGCGATCCAGAGCTGGCCGAACGAATCGGCCTGGTCCACCCTGATCTCCGCCCGTTTGACCATCTCCAGCAGCGCCACCAGCGTCACCACGATAAACATCCGGCTTGTCTGTTCATCAACCAGGTCGCTGAACAGGACCCGTTTTTTCTCATGCAGCAGCCGGCGGATTGCCCTCACGCGCTGGGCGGCCGATATTTTCTCGCGCGCCACCCGGAGGACCGGCTCAGGAGGCGGCTTGCGCAGCAGAAGGCGGCCGAAGGCGAGGATCAGTTCGTTGAGCGTGGCGTCGATCTCAGGCTCCAACTCCTCGCTGCGGCGATAGTATTCCACCTCGCTCCAGCCGCGCTCGGCCTGACGGGAGCTGTCTTCCTCCAGGCGCCGCATGTGCCCGGCGATTTCCTTGAACTGCATGTATTCGACAATCTTTTCGACCAGTTCGCGGCGGGGATCCTCCCAATCCTCGTCATCCTCATCACCGCGCGGCAGCAACATCCGGCTCTTGATCTGCAGCAGCGTGGAGGCCATCAGCAAAAAGTCTCCGGCGCGCTCCAGGTCCAGCTTCTCGATCCGGGCGACATATTCCAGGTACTGCCCGGCAAGCATGGCGATCGGGATGTCGTAGATATCGATCTCGTGTTTGCGGATCAGGTAGACCAGCAGGTCCATCGGACCCTCGAAAATATCCAGGTGCACCTGGTAGTCGTCCATCAATCCCCCGCCGTGCGTTTCAGTATTCCATCCCCATCGCCTCGCGGACCATCCGCATGGTCTCGGCGGCGCGTTTGGCGGCCAGCTCGCTGCCCGCGGCCAGGGTGTCCCTGACCTTGTCCGGGTCCCCGGCAAACTTGCCGCGCCGCTTGCGGATCGGGTCGAGCACGGTCCCGACCGCCCCGGCAAGTTTTCCTTTGCAGTCCACGCAGCCCAGCGCGCCGGAACGGCAGTCTTCGGCGATCTCATCGGTCTCGGCCTTGTTGAAAAGCTCGTGGTAGGAATAGACCGAGCAGATTTCCGGGCGGCCCGGGTCGCCGCGACGGACTTTCTGCGGGTCGGTAACCATCTGGCGCACTTTCTGTTTGACGTCCTCGTCGCCGTCGGAGATGTAGATACAGTTGCCCAGGCTCTTGCTCATTTTTTTCCCGTCGGTGCCCGGCAGGCGCGGCGTGTTTGTCAGCTTGGACTTGGGCTCCGGGAACACCTCGGCATACAGATGGTTGAACCGGCGCGCGATCTCGCGGGTCATCTCGACATGCGCCACCTGGTCCTCACCCACCGGCACCAGGTCGGCGCGGTAGAGCAGGATATCGGCGGCCTGGAGGATCGGGTAACCCATCAGCCCGTAATGGATCTTTCCCGTCAGGTCGAGATCGGCGATCATCTCCTTGATTGTCGGGTTGCGCTCCACCCACGGCATGGGGGTGATCATGCTGAAAATGAGGTTCAGCTCGCAGTGCTCGTGCACCTTGGACTGGACCAGAAAGGTCGAGCGCTCGGGATCAAGCCCGACCGCCAGCCAGTCGAGGACCATCTCGTGGGTATTGGAGGGTATCTCGGCGCTCTTGTCGAACGCGGTGGTGAGGACGTGGTAGTCGGCAACCAGGAAGTAGCAGTCGAAAGATTCCTGAAGGTTTATCCAGTTTTCCAGCGCACCCACCAGATGGCCCAGGTGGAGCTTGCCGGTGGGACGCATCCCGCTGAGAATAACACCCTTCTTGTCCGCCATTACCTCGGCCTCTCCTGTTTGATTTTTACCGTGGACTCCCGGGCCGCACAGCAGAAATATTCAATCGCCAAGAAACGCAAATCCTTGCCCGCCCCGCTACATCGCCACCGCCTGCACGAACATCATCAACCCCCGGTAGATCACCCGCGCCGGCAGGAAAAAAACCGTCAGCAGGTTGAAATACAGGGCCGCCAGCAGGATCATGAAACCGTAGGGGCGGATTGCCGCATATTTGCGCGCCGCCTCGTAGGGCAGGAGATTCTCGAGGATATGTGAGCCATCGAGCGGCGGGATCGGGATCAGGTTGAAGAAAGCAAGGATCAGGTTGATCCAGATCCCGTAATGGAACACCTCGAAATAGGGGCTGCGCCAGAACGAGGAATCCAGCGGGACTACTTTTACGACTATCGCCAGCAGGACCGTGAACGTCACGGCCAGCAGGATATTGGAGATCGGCCCGGCAATACTGACGATGATATCATCGCGGCGCGGCTCGTTGAAATTGCGCGGATTGACCGGCACCGGCTTGGCCCAGGCAAAAAAGATCGTGCTGTTGGAGGCCAGCAGCAGGATCGGAACCAGGATCGAACCCACCGGGTCGATATGCGACATGGGGTTGAGCGTGATCCGTCCCAGCAGCCGGGCAGTCGGGTCGCCGGCGCGCTCGGCTGCGAGCCCGTGCGCGCACTCGTGCACGACCACGGAAAACAGCAGTACCGGAATTACTATCAGCCATTGCTCCAAATCAGTCATTCCTTGTAAGCACAACCGGTTACGCCGAAAATATTTAGCCCCTCCCGGGGCGTGCAAGCAGGAGAAAGTATAAGGAGTTGGCGGATTTTTGTCAACGAGGGCGCGCCGTGTGCCATTTTTATCAAAATACTGGGGAGCTAGACTGCAAAAATATTGACCGTGCTGTCGGAACCGGCTTATCTTGGGTTCTCACAATCTGCAAACATCGTCCTGCCACCGGACCGGGAGAGTTATCCTCGCCCGCAGAGCGATTCATCATTCAGCCCGCGGAGTAAAAGAATGGGTTATATCGATTTCAGCATGCTGATTGTGTTCCTGATCGGAATGTTCGTGATCGGCTGGCTGCTGTCGCGCTGGATCGACACGGCCGATGATTTCATGGTGGCGGGGCGCCACCTGACGCCGTTCATCCTGGCCGCGGCGCTGACAGCCGCCAATGTGAACCTCTACAGCTTTATCGGCCAGAGCGGGACGGCTTACAAGCACGGTATTTCGATTGTCTGGCAGACCTGGACCGGCAACATGGGTCTGGTATTCAGCGGGCTGATAATCATCCCGATCCTGCGACGGCTGCGGATACGAACCGTGCCGGAATTCCTGGGCATGCGCTACAACGTTGGAGTCCGCACGCTGATCGGCGCCTACTGGGTGTTCCGGCTCAGCTTCTGGCTGGGTGTTGTGCTGCTGATGGCGGCGACCGCATTCAAGACAATCGCGTTCGTGGACGGGTTGCCGTTCACTGGAAGTCTGCATTTCTGGCTGTTTATTTTTGCCGGTATCGCCGTGGCCTACACGTTCCTGGGCGGGATGTGGTCGGTGACTATCACCGATGTGATCCAGTTCATCCTGATGCTGGGCGGGGCGCTGATCATGCTGCCGATGGTGATGCAGCAGGTGGGCTGGTTCCCCGGGCTGGTTGAGGCGGTCAAGGCCGGCCACATGAACCTGGTGCCCCAGTTCGGCGCGTACAACTGGATGTTCATCCTGGCGATCTGGATCCTGGGCATCCAGTGGGCCAGCACGGACCAGGGCCTGCTGCAGATGTCGTTCAGTTCCAAGGACGCCAAGAGCGCCGCGCGCGGGCTGGTGCTGGCCGGGATTATCACCACCCCGTTCGCACTGCTCTGGATTCTGCCCGGCCTGGCCGCCAGTATCATTCATCCCGGTCTGGAAGAGATGGACAGCGCGTTTCCCACCCTGATGAGCAGCACACTGCCGCCGATCGTGCTGGGGATTGTTGCCTGCGGTCTGCTCTCGAGCCAGATGAGCACGATCAGCACCAATCTGACCGGTGTGGCCACACTGTTTGTCAACGATATCTACAAGACCGTGCTGCACAAAACCGCCAGTCCGAAAAACGTGCTGTGGACGGTGAAGATCATGACCTTTTTCGCCGGCGCGATGGGGGTCGGGTTCGCCTACCTGATCCCGCTGATCGGCGAAAACGCGGTGGCAGCCTACCTGACGGTTAGCGGTATCTTCGACATGCCGTTTTTCGTGATCGCAATCGTGTTCGGCCTGCTCTGGAAGCGGGCCAACTGGCAGGGAGCGCTGATCGGTTACCTGGTGGGGATCGTGGCTGGTCTGCTTTCGGCCTATTACCGTGGTCTGGACGCTTTCTTCTTTTCGACCTTCCTCAGCACCGGAACCGTGCTGGTGGTTACTCCGCTGGCATCCATGCTCTTTCCGTCCCACAGTGACGAGCAACTGGACAAGATCTGGAACGCACGTACGCACAGCGAGGCCGACGAGGGCGCGCCGTTCCATATCATCCCCGAATCCGCCGGCGGGAAATTCTTCTTCATCCTGTTTTTTGTCTCGCTGGCGGTCTTCCTTGCGGGCGTGATCAGCGGCTCGATGGGCTGCCCGTGGGCCGGAGTGCTGGCGCTGACCGGGATGATCGCCTATTTCCTGAGCGGACTGTTCCGCCTGTTTTACGACTGAGGGGGATCACAGATTTCTCAGACACCCTACCCAGCCCCAAAACATCGGGGATAACGTAACCAAACCGGCTGCACGGTAATTCTATCGTCGATACTTTCATGGAGCAGCCGTAAGGACGCGGGCAGGCACGTTCATTGCCGGAGCCGCAGGGGCGGGGTCTGCCGGGGGCGCGGCGATAAGCAATGAACGTGCCTGCCCGCATCTGCTGTCTTTCAGCTTCAGCCCTCGATCACGAACTCGAACCGGCCCGCCGCCCGGCGGCCGTCGGAGTTGTCCCGGATTTCCACCACCAGACTGTACGTACCCGGCGCCAGGTTGGAGGTATCGATTGTGAACTGCTCGGGAGCCGGGCCTGTGGCGGTTGCGGCGCGGCGGTCGAACGTCAGGGTCAGCCGTGTGAGCTCATCGTCGCCGATCCCGAACAGCCTGCCGATTCTGCTGAACAAGCCACGCGGCGGGCGCTTGGTGCGGGAAACTATCACCCGCTGGCGCCAGTGGCGGATTCCCCGCCGGAGGTCCTCGCCCAGGCCGTAGATTTCCAGATAGACCGTGGCTGTTTCCCCGCGACGGAAACGGGAGGAGGGCCGCGGTTTGAGCGCCACTCCCATCCTGCCGTGCGACCTTTCGCCCGCTGCGACCGGACTGCCGAGCACCAGCCCGCTCACATCCAGCAGCCGGGGATTGAACCCGACCACGTCCATTACGCCCTTGACCACCGCCCGCCTGCCCGGGACAGCAGAGCTGAGCGCGAACAGGTAGCCTCCCGTATCCACAACCGTGCTGTTGACCGCCAGCCACTCGCCACCGCTGCGCCAGGCGTCGCTGCTGTCGCGCGACAGTTCGGTCCAGTTCGAGTCGAACACGCCGAGGTGGCTGACTAGGTTGTCCAGCTGCCGGACGGCGGAGTCCGGGAGCGACTGGTAGAATTCGACCTCGATCCGGCCGTCTTCGGTCAGAAACTCCGAGGCGTAGAACTCGGGTTCCAGCGGCGGGATTGAATCCTGGAACGTATCGGTGGCCATTGCCTGGTTGATATCAGCCGCGCCCCGCGAGGAGCTGGGAATGAAGATAAAATCCCCGGCGCCAGCTTTCTGCTCGAACAGGAAATGGACGCTGCCGTAATACCAGATCTCCATCGGATCCTTCCAGGTGACCTGGTGCGTATAGCGGTCAGGCGGGCCGTGGCGGACATAGATCAGGCCGCGCTGGTCGAGCACCATTTTGCGGTTGCGGCCATAGAACAGGTCGGGGTCCACTTCGTAGAAATGGGCCACCGGGCTTATCAGGTGATGGTAGTTTCGCGAGGTCTGGAACAGGCTGTGGGGATTTCTCATCCGGTACATGCGCTGGGCGTGATGCAGGCGGCTGTAGTGGGTCACCAGACGTTCGTTGCGCTTGTCCAGCGGGTCCGGGTCGCGGCTGGTCCAGAACTTCCTGAAAAACTCCGCGCGCTCGGCCGACGTCTTCAGGCTGTCCCAGCGGGCGGTCTCCTTGGGGGTGAAAATAGTCTCCGCCTCCAGCATCAGCCGCTCGTAATCTCCATCCCTGGCGGCGAAATCCAGGGCCTGCATGTACCTGCTCACGAATCCCGCGGTATCTCCAAGCGCCAGCAGGCAGCGGGACTCCAGCAAGCAGCGCTCGGTTCGTTTGATTGTGGTGCCACGCGCATCGAGCTCGCTCAACCTGCGCAGTGCCTCGTCGGGTTCATCGAGTTTGTACCTGTCACGGGCAAGCTCCAGTTCCAGGCGGACACTGTCCGGGTTATCGCGCAGCCAGCGGTCGAGGCAGGCTCCCACCAGCAGGAGTTCCTTGCGGCTCTGGTCGAGGATTTTATCCCGCCACAATCGGTAGGCGTCCCGGTAGCCTGGGTCCAGGCACAGCAGACGGGTCAGCGCCTTCCCGGCCGTGCGGTAACCGTGTGTCTGGCGGATGTTGAAACCGGTTTCGGCGACCCTGTAAAGCGCCTCCTTGTTGTCCGGGTCGATATTGAGCGCCAGACGGTACTCGGCCAGGGCCTGAAGGCCGCGGAAACGCATCGTGCGGATAACATCACCCAGCCCGATATGCGCCTCGGCCCGCAGTTCCGGGTTACCGCTTGACAGCGCCCGGCGGAAATCATTCCGTGCCGCGGAGCGCCGTCCCAGCCTGAGGTGCAGCTTTCCGCGTTCGATCAGGGATCTCACATGGCCGGGGTCGTACTCCAGCGCCCCATCCAGCATCTCCAACGCCCGGCGTGTTCCATCCCTGTCCAGCTCAGAGATTGCCAGCGAATACAGGCTGTCGGCCGGGAGCATGTCGGCGCGCACCGGCAACGCGAATACCACCGCGGCTGTCAACACCGGCATGGCCCGGACCGCCAGCTTTGTAATCACTCCCCGGCTCGTTGACATTTGCACCTGTGGACGGTTAGATTTGGCTGGTTGCGTGTTATGAATCGATGCTCTCCTTCAACACAATACGGACGAGAATAAGAAACCGTTCTATTCTATAATATATATTATACGACATCAAACCGTCCGTGTTCAAACCGGAGCAATTGCTGAAAGATGGGTCTGCTCGACGCGTTGATTCTGGGAGTCGTGCAGGGGCTGACCGAGTTCCTGCCTGTCTCCAGTTCCGGTCACCTGGCGCTGGGCAAGCACTTGCTGGGTCTCGCCACGCACGGGCTGATGTTCGAGGTGGCGGTCCACGTGGCTACCGCCCTGGCCGTGGTGCTGGCCTACCGCCGGAGAATCTCCGGGCTGGCCGAGGCGCTGCCGTCGGTCTGCAAGCCGTCCGCCTGGAAAGTCCCGCCCGGAGCTGACAAGCTGACGCTCGAGCGGGCCGAGAATGTCCGGCTTATTTTTTTTCTGGCCTGGGGTACTGTCCCCGCCGGGGTGGCGGGAGTACTGCTCAGGGACACGGTGGAGAACGCGTTCAACTCGCCGCGGATGGTGTGCTGGATGCTGATCGCCACCGGGGTCGTACTGATCGCCTCCCGGCTGGCCCCGCAAGACAGCGGTCGCGGGCTGACCTGGACCCGCGTGCTGATTATCGGCGTGGCCCAGGCTTTCGCCCTGCTGCCCGGAATCAGCCGCTCAGGGATGACTATCACCGCCGCGCTGCTGTGCGGGCTTTCGCCGGGACGGGCCGCGGAGTTCAGTTTCCTGCTGGCCCTGCCCGCAATTCTCGGCGCCGCCGCCGTGGAGATTGTTTCGCAGTTTTCGGCCGTACCGCCGGAGTTCCCCGGTACCTGGGCGCTGGTGACGGGGCTGGGAGCAGCGTTCTTCTCGGGGCTGGCAGCGATATTCTTCCTGCTCAAAACCCTGCGCAAAGGCCGGTTCGACCGCTTCGCCTGGTACTGCTGGGCGCTGGCCGGTGCAGGGTTGTTCTTGTTTTGATCTCATTGCAAGCAGCTCTCAAGCTTGTACGAACTATTTCTCTTCTCCCCGCTTGACTTGCCCGTCGGTAAAACATACAATTAAACAGCTACACAAATTGATCCCCATCAAGGCCCGACAGGTGAGCTTGAGCACTCACAGGAGGCCGCCGGAACCGCAGCCGCGCCGGCAATGATAATTGCCCGGCCGGCGGACTCTGGCTCCGCGGAGTTATCCACATACCAGTCATGGGGCCTTCACTGATGGGGATTAATTTGTGTAGCTCCTCCGCTCCTTTCCGGAATTCCGCACTTCAGGCAATATTTGCCTACTCATCGTAAAAAACTAACCGGTATGCGGAAATATTTGCACTGCACTTGCACTCTTCCCGCGGTTCAAACAAGTGTAATCAACGGTTTCCAACTCAAACCCCCGGTGGCATAAAGCTTGCCTTTTCCTGCTGGCAGCGGACAGCACCGTTGTGCCCGCAAAGCTGAAACTGATTAACCGCAACCGCGAACTGCTGGAGAGTGTGGCGATGATCAAGGGACTGTATACCTCGGCGGGCGGGATGCTTCCGCTGCAATACCGCCAGGACCTGGTGGCCAACAACCTGTCCAATTCCCATACGGCCGGGTATAAGCAGGATCAGGCCTTCGTCCGCGAACTGATCACCGCCGATCTGTATCTAAATGAACGCAAGATCGCTTCCACCGGCGCGCAGCCCCCGCTGGTCAGTATCTCACCGCCGGCCTATATGGCCGCTGTCGGCGACAGCCGCCAGGTGGTGCAGCAATACACCGATTTCAGCCAGGGACCGATGGAGGCTACCGGCAACGCGATGAACATGGCTATCGAGGGCGACGGGTTCTTCACGATCCAGACTCCCAACGGGACCCAGTACACGCGCAACGGCTCGTTCAGTATCAACGAGAACGGGGAGCTGGTAACCATCCAGGGACATCTCGTGCTGGGCGATGGCGGCCCGATCAACGTCTCCGGCGGCATAATCAACGTACTCAAAAGAGGCGGGATTTCTGTCAACGGGGTCTTCCGCGACAACCTGAGGATCACCGATTTTCCAAAACCGTACGAGATGACCAAGGTCAGCGAAAACCTGTTTGTCCCCGAAAGCGGAGGCGCGGGTCAGAACGCCGAAAACTACTCGGTCCAGCAGGGCATGCTCGAGGGCAGCAACGGCCATCCGCTGGACCAGATGGTAAAAATGATCGAAATATCGCGAATGTTCGAATTGGGACAGAGGGCGATCCGCCTGCAGGACGAGACTCTGCAGCAGGCGGTGACCCAGGCCGGCCGGGTCTGATAACTGGCCGGGCAACAGTCCTGTACACCTCCAGATGAAGCACAGGAGCTAACAATGATGCGAGCAATCCGAACCGCCGCCACCGGGATGAAGGCCCAGGAAGTGCGGGTGGACATAATCGCCAACAACCTGGCCAACGTCAACACGGCCGGCTTCAAGAAAACCCAGGCCCAGTTCCAGGACCTGCTCTACCAGACTCTTCGCCCGGCCGGCGTCGTGGAGTTCGAGGGCCAGATAGTGCCCACCGAACTGCAGGTCGGTCACGGAGTCAAACTCTCCAGCACCCAGAAAGTGTTCACCCAGGGTACACTGCACAAGACCCAGAACAACCTCGATCTGGCGGTTACCGGCGACGGGTTCTTCCAGATCCTGATGCCCGACGGCAACTCGGCCTACACCCGCGATGGCAATTTCGAGATCAGCCAGGACGGTATCCTGGTCACCACCGAGGGCCTGCCTCTTCAGCCCCAGATCACTGTCCCGCAGAACGCGATGGACATCTCGGTGGGCGCCGACGGCAATGTCGACGTGATCCTGCCCGGACAGGTCCAGCCCCAGAACGTGGGCCGGATCGAAATGGCCCGTTTTATCAACCCCGCCGGCCTGCGTAATATCGGCGACAACCTGTTCCTCGAAACAGTTGCCAGCAACACTCCGATCCTGGGCAACCCGGCCGAGAACGAGTTCGGCAGGATCGAGCAGGGTTACCTCGAGCTTTCCAACGTATCGGTGGTCGATGAGCTGGTGGACCTGATCACGGCCCAGCGGGTTTACGAACTGAACTCACGCGGCATTTCGATTGCGGACAGCATGATGCAGGTGGCTGGCAATATCGGCCGTTAACCGTAAACCGGAACGGATAAATTACTGATGAAATACCTTATTCTGGCGCTGACGATTCTTCTGTTCGCGGTCCCTGCCGCAGCCCAGCAGCAGCCCCCGGCCGATCTGGGCGCGGTCCGCGCGTTCGTATACCTCGGCGGAACCGCCACAGTAAGCGGAGCGCAGATCAAGCTGGGCCAGGTGGCTGATATCAACGGGTTCGACGAGGACCTGATCAACCGGCTCGAACAAATGCCCCTCGGCCAGGCTCCCCTGCCGGGACAGACGCGGACTATCGAGCGCAACGACATCCGCCGTCAGATGGCAACCTGGAGAATCGACGCGGTGCGGGTGGCGATCGCCGGCGAACCGGCAGTGACTGTCAAGCGCAAGGGGCGCAGCGTGACCAGCGGCGAGATTACCTCGCTGGTCGAGCAGTGGGTGACCGATTCCTGGCGCGACCGGAACGTGCGCACCGATGTCGTGTTCACCCGCCTGCCCGACGAACTTACGCTGAAAGAAGAAGATTTCACCCTCAGCGTGCTCGACCCGGTCCGTCCCCAGGCCTCGGGCGCGATGGCGCTCTCGGTGGCCGCGCTGGACGGTGACCGGGTGCTGGCCCGCTTCCCCGTTTCGATCAGGCTGCGCGTCTGGCAGGAAGTCGCTGTCGCCGCCGCCGATCTCAAGCGGGGGAAGATTGTCAGTGAGGACGACATTCTGTTTTCCGAGCGGGAACTGACCGGTAACAGGAGCCAGACAATCAGTTCGGTCGACCAGCTCGTGGACAAACGTCTCCGCCGCCGCGTACGAGCCGGTGACCTGCTTACCGCAGGCCATCTGGAAAACCCGCCGCTGGTCGAGCGCGGCGACAAGATCATTCTGATAGTGGAATATAACGGGATCAGGATTGGCTGCGCGGGTAAAGCCTGGCAGAAAGGCGGCCTCGGCGACCGGATCCTGGTCAGCACCCAGTATGGCAAAAAACTCACCGGCGTGGTCAAGGACGGACGCACCGTCGTGATTGCCCCGTAAACGAAAGCAGAGGATGCTAGCGATGAGAACCCCCGAAAGCAAACCGGCACCGGCCAGACCGGCCCGCACCGACTGCCGCGCCGAACAGCGCCTGGCCAGCAGCGTGGCCGTGGCCGCCTGCCTGATGCTGGCCCTGGGCGTCCAGGTATTCGCCCAGCTCGAATTCAAGGGCAACGTGGCCAGCCTGTTCACCGACGAGCGTGCATTCAAGGTCGGTGACGTGATCTCGGTTGAAATCAACGAGATGCTGCAGGGACAGAACAATGCCCAGTTCCGCAGCCAGCGCGGCAGCGACGTGTCCGCTGAATTCGGCGCCGGCCCGGCCAAGGTATTCGGACTGTTCAACCCGTTCAGCGGCGAGGTCAGCACCCAGAACGATTTCGACTCGCGGGTGCAGAACAACAAGCTGACCACCTTCGTCACCCAGATCAGCACCCGGGTGATCCGCACCGACGAGCTGGGCAACCTGTACCTGGAAGGCAGCAAGGTAATCAATCTGCCCGACGAGGAGCAGGTCGTGGTGCTCTCCGGTGTGGCGCGCAGCCGTGATGTCACTCAGCAGAACACCATTCTCAGCACCCAGATCGCGAACCTTCGCGTGACCTTCAAGGGCAAAGGCGAAGCCGAGGACGCGCGGCGTCCCAGCCTGTTCACCCGCATCTTCCAGTGGTTCTTCTAATGCAGAGCTGATGCCCGCTCGGGCTTGAGGGAGCGATAAGGGAAATGAACTTTTTCGTCAGAGACAAAATTACCGCCACGCTGATTCTTGCCGCCACGGCCCTGCTGCTGGTTTCCCCGGCACTCCGTGCGGCCAGGATCAAAGACATCGCCCACGTGCAGGGTACCCGCAGCGAACAGCTGATCGGTTACGGCCTGGTGGTGGGACTCAACGGTACTGGCGACGGCCGGACCATGTTCACCAAGCAGTCCACGGCCAGCATGCTCAACAAGTTCGGCATCCAGGTGGACCCCGACGAAATCAACGCCCAGAACGTGGCCGCCGTAATAGTCACCGCCAGCCTGCGCAGTTTCGACAAGCCCGGCGGCTCGCTGGATGTAACGATCAGCTCGGTCGGCGAATCGAGCAGCCTGCAGGGCGGCGTGCTGCTGCGCACTCAGTTGTTCGGCTACGACGGCAAGACGCTCTACGCGATCGCCCAGGGCCCGATCTCTATCGGCGGCTTCAACGTGGGCGCACAGGCAGGCGGAGGAGGAGCCGGAGCGCAGATCCAGCTCAACCACCCCGTGGTCGGCCGGATTCCCAACGGCGCACAGGTATGGCGCTCGATGGAGATCGGCTTTATCAACGATTGGCGGATCATGCTCACCCTGGAAAACAGCGATTTCACCACCGCCCGCCGGCTGGACCAGGCAATTGACGATCATTTCGGCAGCGATATCGCCCTGCCTGTCGACGGGCTCTCGGCCTATGTCACCATCCCTGAGGAATACCGCGAGCCCGGCCGGATTATCGAATTTATCAGCGAGCTGGAAAATCTGGATGTCACCACGGCCACCTCCGCCCGTATCGTGATCAACGAGCGGACCGGCACAATCGCCATCGGCGAAAACGTGACTGTCAACCCGGTCCAGATCGCCCACGGCGGCCTGACTGTCACGATCGGCACCGGTTTGGCTGTCAGCCAGCCGACGACGCCGCTGGGCGGCGGAGCGACTGTTGTATCCCCCACGGCCACGGCCAGCGCGGTGCAGCAGGTGCGGAAATTTATCGAGGTGGGCGGGACAGCCGGAGATCTGGTGACCGCGCTGAACGTGATGCAAGTTACGCCGCGGGATATTATCGCGATCTTCCAGGCCCTCAAGGAAGCAGGCGCGCTGAGCGCAAAACTGATAATCATGTAACGGGAGCTAGATGAGCAGCGGCATGGAGATGATAGGATTCCCGGGCGGCGAAGCGATGAATGCCCGCAGTCAGAGTCTCGAGGCCAATCTCAAACGCCTCCAGCAACGCTCGGACGATGCGAAAGGCGACGAGCAGGCCCTGCGGCAGGTGAGCCGCGATCTCGAATCCCTGTTCGTGAAGATGCTGCTCGATTCAATGGAGAAAACCGTGCCGCGCGAGGAAGGCTCGCTGGGCAACAGCCAGGCGATGCAGACCTGGCGGGGCATGCTGAACGAAAAACTGGCCGAGCAGCTCGGCGAGAACAGCCCGATCGGCCTGGCAGACATGATCTACCGGCAACTGTCCGGGGACTTGGAGCGGCACATGGAGGTGCCGCCTGCCACGGCCCTACCCCCTGATCCCGGGCCGAACGTGCAGGAGCTTCCCGCCCGGCCGCAATCGCCGCCGGAGGCGCCTGTCACCGGTCCCGGCCAGCCTGCCGGCCGCACCGCCCGCGTCAGCGGCTTCCGCGAGTTGATCGAGCGCGCAGCGGCCAATGAGGGTGTGGACCCGGCACTGGTGGCAGCGATGATCGCCCAGGAAAGCGGAGGCAATCCGGGGGCGGTCAGTCCGGCCGGCTCACGAGGGTTGATGCAGCTGATGCCGTCCACCGCCAGGATGCTGGGGGTGGCCAACGTGTTCGACCCGGACCAGAACGTGACCGGAGGCGTGCGCTATATCAGCGGCTTGCTGGAACGCTACGGGGGCGATGAGAGGCTGGCCCTGGCCGCCTACAACGCCGGCCCCGGCACTGTTGACCGTTACGGCGGAGTGCCCCCCTATCGCGAGACGACCGACTATCTGGAAAAGGTGGGCCGTCTGAAAGAGATTTTTCGCAGCATGGGATTCAGACCCGGAGTATAACCGATGGCTGAGAACAAAACAGACACTTCCGCAGTCCAGACCAAAAAGCTCCATAACCTGCTGGGGGATATGGCCGAGGGGATGGACAAGCTCTACGCCTGCCTTCGCGACCAGCAGAAAGCCCTGATGGGCTGGAAGCTGGCGGATTTCGTGGAGACTGTCAAACGCCAGCGCAGGCTGGCCAGAGAAAATCTGGGCCGTGAGGATGAACGCCGCGCGCTGGTGCGGAAACTGGCCGGTGGGCAGAACGCCGCGAACAGATCCCTTCGCGACCTGGCCGAAATGTTCGGCGGACGGTGGCCCAAAAAATTTCAGGCTGTCGCGGATAAAATCAAATCCTCGAGCGCGCGGGTCGCCGAGATGAAAAAGCAGAACGAGGCGCTGATAACCCGCAGCAGGGATCTGGTGGACGGGCAATTGAGACTGATGATCAACCTGGCGTCGCTGAACCGCAACACCTACGAGCAAAGCGGCCGTAAAACTGGCCGCGGCAGTACGCACAAGGTTCTGGACCAGAAAGCCTGAGCTTAATCGAATCGAAGGAAAGGCAGAAAGATGCCGAGCCTGTCAAACGCACTGTATATCGGGTTGTCCGGGATAAGGGTCAATCAGCAGGGCCTTAATGTGGCCGGCCACAATATCGCGAATGTCAACACCGAGGGCTATACGCGCCAGCAGATAGTGCTCGAGGCCAACAAACCGATCCTGCTCAACCAGTTTCTGTTCGGCACCGGCGTCAATCTCAAGAGCATTGCCCGGGTTCGCGACGCCTTTCTCGACCGCCAGTACCGGGACGAGAACCAGCTGCTGGGAGACTTCGAGAAACAGTCTGAAAGTATCGAGCTGGTCGAGGGAATCCTCAGTGAACCCGGAGACACCGGGCTGCACCAGACGATCAAGAACTTCTTCACCAGTCTCCAGGACCTGGCCACCAATCCCGAAAGCAGTTCCGTTCGCACCACTGTCAGTGAGCGGGGCCGCTCGATGGCCCGGATGTTCAACCAGATGTGGACCCAGCTCGACAAGATCAGGAACAATAAAAACCTCGAAATTATCGACCAGGTCAAAAAGGTCAATGAAATCCTGGACCGCGTGGCCGAACTCAACGTGCAGATCGGCAGCACCGAGGCCCTGGGCAACCAAGCCAACGATTTCCGCGACAACCGCGACCGTCTGCTCGACGAATTGAGCCGGATGGTCGATATCTCGGCCGTAGAGGACCCGGCCAACAACACAATGACCGTTTCTATCGCGGGGCAGTCGTTTGTCGTGATCGACAAGGTGACCCATGTCGAAGCCAGGAGTGAAAACATAGGCGGCCGCATGGAAATCCATCTGTACAATCCCGAGGCCAAGGTAGCTATCGAGCTGCGCGGCGGCGAACTTCGCGGCCTGGTGGAAATCAGGGACAGAATGATCCCGGGGATCCAGGACCAGCTCGACACCCTGGCCAGGGCCTTGATCGACGAGGTCAACGCGATCCACCGCCAGGGTTACGGTCTGCAGGGCTCCAGGCTTTCTCTGCCCACCGGGATCGACTTCTTCAGCGGCGACGACGCCCAGACGATAAAAATCAGCTCACTGATCAACAACGATCCCGGCAATATCGCCGCCAGCGGCGGCGGCGCGCCCGGCGACAATACCAATGCCCTGGAACTGGCGATGCTGCGCAACAAGGGCGTGCTCAATAACGGCCGGTTTACCTTCGAGGACTATCTGGCAAGCACGGTCAGCGCCTTCGGCCTGCAGAGTGATACGATCCAGCAGCGGCGGGCCAACCAGGAAATCCTGGTCGAGCACCTTTCCAATTTCCGCGAAAGTGTGATCGGAGTGAACCTGGACGAGGAACTGGTGAATCTGATCCGCTACCAGAAAGCGTTCGGAGCCAATGCCAGGGTAATCAGCACAACCAATGAAATGATGGGAGTCCTGGTCCAGCTTGGACGATACTGATCGCCGAAAATGACGGCAGGGAGGCAACAGGGACGTAAAACACAGCGCCGCTCAAAAACATGAAACGGCTATTCTCTCATATCAGGGACGATAAATGCTGATACTGACAAGGAAGTTGGGGGAGAGTATCGCCATCGGCGACCAGATCAAAGTTTCCCTGCTGGAAGTGCAGGGCAAACAGGTAAAAATTGGCGTCCTGGCCCCGCCGGAGGTACCGATCCACCGGCAGAAAGTATACGAGAAGATCCAGCAGGAAAACCGCCGTGCCGCCGGCACGCGCGAACAGGACCTCCAGGAATTGAAAAAGATTCTGGAAAAACCGGTCCCCGGCAGTGGACAAGTTCACTGACCGGCCCGTTAAGGAGTAACGGAGCACAGGCATGACTGTAAGGGTGACACAGAACCTGCTCAGCACCTCGGTGATGAGGAACCTGAACCGCAACGCCCAGAACCTGCTCGAAATCCAGAGCAAGCTCTCGAGCGGCAAGCGGATCAGAAGGCCCAGCGACGACCCGGTGGGTACGGCCAGCGCTATCCGGCTGCGCTCCCAGTTGAGCCAGACCACCCAGTTCCTCCGCAATATCGAGTCGGGCGAAACTCAGCTTAATACAACCGACGGGGTATTCAATGACCTGAGCGGCCTGCTGATGAGGGCCCAGGAACTGGCGATCAGCCAGGCCAATGTCACCGCCAACACCAACACGCGGGCCGCGGTGGCCGAGGAGGTCGACGCCCTGATCAACCAGTTTGTCGACCTGCTCAATACCAAGGTGGGCAACCGCTTCATTTTCGCCGGCTTCAAAACTATCGACACACCGTTTATCCAAACCGACACCGGAATCACCTATACCGGCGACAGCGGTGAAATGAATATCGAGATCGAGAACGGCACCACAGCCATTACGAACGTGGCCGGCTCGATCCTGATTCCCAGTGTCGACGGCGATCTGGGGGGACACTCGAACCTGTTCCCCTTCTCGGAAAAAACTATCCCGCTGGCCCAGCGCAAGCTTGTCGATCTGAACCAGGGCACCGGCGTGGACCAGGGCCTGATCATGGTGACCAACATGGCCGAAGCTACGGCTGTCGTGGACCTCAGAAACGCGAAAACTCTTGAAGAAGTCGCGTTCCTGATCTCAACCGCCCGCGACGATACCGGCCGCAGGCTGATGGTCGATGCGGTTGTCGACGAGACCAGCCAGGCGATTGTGCTCACCGACCGGACCTCGATCAATGACCGGATCCCCGGCCAGCGGCTGGAGGTCAACGAAGTGACCACCGGCCGCGTGGCCCGTCAGCTCGGGATCGTCGGCAAGGATATTGATGGAGACGGGGTGCTGGAGGGACGAGACCTGGCTCCGATTTCCCTGACGACGCGGTTGGAAAATCTCAACTACGGCAGCGGTGTCGAAAAAGGAAAATTCCAGATCCTCGACCGCGCCGGCAACACGGCGGTGATCGATACCAGCGAAGCGGAGACTATCACCGACGTCCGCGAACTGATCAACCAGGCCGGGATCAATGTCCGCGCCGAAATCAATTCCGGCGGCAGCGGCATTCTGATTGTCGACCAGACCACCGGCCCGTTACAGAATCCACTCACTATCTCAGAATTCAGCGAGAACACCCATACCGCCCGCGACCTCGGAATCCTCACTTCGGAAACCGGTGCGCTGGGCTCCCTCCTGATCGGCAGCTCGCTTGCTCCGGTGCTGACGCGCGACACGGCGGTGAGTCTGCTCAACCGCGGCCGGAGTATCGTTCTGGCGAATATTTACGTCGAAAACGGCCCGCGGACCGGTGAAATCGATCTTTCGCAGGCTGCCAGCGTGGGCGAGATTCTAGATACGATCAACGGCGCAGGTTTCGATCTTCGCGCTGAAATCAACGAGCTGGGCACCGGGATATCGGTCACCAGCACGGTCGGCGGACGTACGCTCAGGATAACCGACGGAACCGGAGGGTTCTCCGCTACCGCCTTGGGGATTACAGGCAGCCGCAACATCCTGGTCGACCCGCTTACTCCCCTTGGCCATGACAGCCAGCTCCTGCCGGCTGTCGACGGAGAGACAAGGCTGGCCGACCTGAACTCCGGCCAGGGTATCGACCCCGGAGCGTTCCGGATAACCGATGCCGAAGGCAACACGGTCTATATCGATATCACCAACTCCAATACGCTCCAGGGCGTTATCAACATTATCAACGATCTCGGGTTCAACGGCCAGGGAATCGTCAATATCGAGGCCCTGATTTCCAACGACCTCAGGGGCATCTCCATTATCGACCGCTCGACCCCGAATACAACGCTGGTGCGCGCCACCAACACCGGTGTGCTCAACATCACGCTCAACTCCCTGTCCGCCGGCGACACGGTGGTGGTCAACACGTTTGACTTCGATGGCGTCGAAACGGCCGGCTACCTCAGCCTGGTGGATACGCCCAGCCTGGGAGAACAGTCGATTACCGGTACGATCGAGACTGTCGACGAAACCGCGAACCGGATTTCAGTGCGCAGCGGTGACGGGACCCTGTATGACGTAACCAGCGAGCAGCCGCTGAACAACCTCTTTATCGGTCAGCAGCTCGAACTCAACGGCTCGCTCAACCCCTCCGGCCAGTTCGAGGCGCGCACCCTCAAGCTGGTGGAAGGGCCCGGGCCGGATGAACAACAGTATGTCGGCACCATTCAATCGGTAGATACTCTCAACAGTACAGTCACGCTCGCCCTGGCCGACGGCACCACCCGCACGGTCGACCTGATCACCGATCGCAGCGTGATCAAGGTCGAGGACGCGCCCCAGAGCACGGCGGCCACTGACCTTGGCATTGCCGGAACCAGCGTGGTGGGCAGCGACCGGATTGTAGGCTCGGCGCTCAACCCCCTGATCACCGGCAGCACGAAGCTCAGTCTGCTCAACGGCGGCACGTTCATCCCGGGACGGATCAATATCCAGAACGGCGACCGGGACGTGGTGGTCGATCTGAGCAGCGCTCAAACCGTCCAGGACGTGATTATCCACCTCAACAACTCGACAGCCGGCGTGGTGGCCGCGATCAACGATGCCGGCATGGGAATCTCGATAAAGAGCAGGATATCAGGAACCACCTTGGTGGTCAACAAGATAGCGCTCAAAAACCCCGACGGATCGAACAGGAAGTACCCCGATGGGACCACCGTGTTCGACGAGACCGCGGACTTGCTGGGCCTGACAGGCAGCAAGGATATCCTGGGTAATCTCCTGTTCCTGAAAAATTCCCTGTTGAGCAACAACCAGGAAGATATCCAGCGCACGCTGAACAATTTCCCCGATTCGCTCAACCGCATACTCAACCAGCGCACCAAGGTCGGGGCCAGGGCCAACCAGCTTTTCACTACCCGGGAGCGCGGCCTGGACAGCAACCTGCGCAATACGGAAATCCTCTCCGGAATCGAGGACCTCGACGTGATCGAGGCGATTAACGAACTGGCTGCCGCTGAAAACGCGTTCAACGCCGCTCTCGGAGCCGCCGGCAGGATTATCATGCCCAGCCTGCTGGACTTTCTCTGATCGGGAAAGTCTCCCTGGGCCGGCTGAACTGAGAAGACAGAGGACTGCAACGTCATAACCATAGACTGGAGGCTGCTTTGAAAGTAAAAACCACAAGATTCGGCACCCTGGATGTGGCCGAAAAGGACCTGATGGTCTTTCCTGAGGGTCTGGTGGGCTTCGCGGGCAACAAGCGGTTCGTGATCTACAGCAAGGAGAACAACCATCCGTTCTTCTGGTTGCAGTCGGCCGATGATCCCAAGCTTGCGTTCGTCATCTGCGACCCGGCGATGTTCTTTCCCGACTACCGGATCAGCGCGCGCAAGTCCGAGCTGTCCACTATCGGCAGCACCAACCCGGAAGACCTGATTATCTGCGTGCTCGTGTCGATCAGCCGCGAGCCGTTCACCATGAGCGCGAACCTACAGGGACCGCTGGTGATCAATACGAAAAACCGCAGGGGCAAGCAGCTTGTGCTGGTTGAGAGCAACTACGGCACGCGCCACCCGATCCCGCTCAAGCAGGAAACGATGGGCGTGCCCCATCCCCTGCTGGCCCAGCGCGCCAGAAACTCTTCCTCGGTGGAAAACTGCCTGGTATTGACCTGATCCGCCGATAGTATCCGTCTGGTATCCGCGGCAGACAGGCTGACAAAAAAACGGGCCAGTCCGGAACAACCGACCCCCTTCCGGTATCTGTCCCGTTGCCTCCAGTCCTCTTCCTGATCTGGCGCGGATCCTATCGTTCAAAGCCGGCTGTGCCCCGACGGGCTTATTGACAAACGGACCGGCCCGTATTCAGTTATATTTTTATCACCCTTTTAATCGCGTCCCCGGGATTCGGAGTCCGGTAAATTGAAGGTAGAGTTTTTCAAGCACAACATTGGCCGTCGCGAACTGGCCGACCTCAAGCGCACCCTGGGCGGATTGTTCCTCACCACGGGCAAGGAGGTCGAGCTTTTCGAGAACGAACTGGCCGGGTTCCTCGCACTGCCACATGCCGTGGGAGTCACCAGTTGCACGGCCGCCATCCAGCTTGCGCTGACAGGCCTGGGCGTGGGTCCGGGCGACGAGGTAATCACCACGCCGCTCTCGTTCGCGGCCACAGCGCTGGCCGTTATCCAGGCCGGGGCCACGCCTGTGTTCGCCGATGTGGAAGCCGGGAGCGGCAATCTCGACCCCGGGCAGGCGGAACTCGCAATCACCGGGCGCACCAGGGCGATCCTGCCGGTCCACCTGGGCGGACTGCTCTGCGACATGAAAACTTTGCGCTCACTGGCTGACAAGCATGGCCTGGCTCTTGTGGAAGACGCGGCCCACGCGCTGGAAGCCGAGCGCGACGGCGTGCGGGTTGGAGAGCTTGGCGACGCCGCCTGTTTCAGCTTCTATCCCACCAAGAGTATCACATCCGGCGAGGGCGGCGCCGTGGCTACCCGCCATCCTGAACTGGACAAGAGCCTTCGGCTGCTGCGCCATCACGGCATGGACTGTCCGGCCGAAAAGCGCTACGGCAAGGACGATGTCAGCTACCGGATCGTAACCATGGGCTGGAAGTATAACATGAGTAACATCCAGGCCGTGCTGCTGCGGGGCCAGCTCGAACGGGCCTGGAAAATGCACGGCCGCCGCGCGCGCCTGGCCGCCCGCTACCGTCGCAAGCTGAAAAACGTACCGGGGGTTGTCCTGCCGCCGGTGCACCCCGAGGCCCGCCACGCGCACCACCTGTTCACGATCTCGGTCCCGGCCGGCTGCCGCAGGGCGTTCCTGGGCGGGATGGCCGAACGGGGGGTGGGAGTCTCGGTCAACTATTCACCACCCATTCATCTTCACCCGTTCTTCCGCGATAAGTACGGTTTCTCTCAGGGTGATTTCCCTGTAGCCGAATCGATTTCCCGCACGACTGTCTCCCTGCCGCTCTATCCGAAGCTGACCAACGCCGAAGTGGACTATGTGGCCGGCTGCGTGGCCGAACTCCGCCGCTGAACTCCGCCGCTGAACGAACCGTATCTCCTCGTCCATTTCAGCCGTTTCTTGATTACTGCTCCCGCCGTGGTTAACTTAGCAATACTTGCCTGCCCTGTTGCCTCGCAAACATGGCCCGGGAGTATGCCACGTCTTCCATCGCCACCATGATCGCAGCCAGCGCTGACGCGTTCCCGTCCAGGCCCGCCGTTATCGAATACGGGCCGGATGGACCAGCCGCGTCCTGGACATACGCCGAACTCCACGGCGCCGCCTGCAGGTTCGCCGCCCGGCTGAGAGCTGAACCGGCACTGGAACCGGGCGGGCGGGTAGTCGTCAGCGGACCCAACTCCGGCCGCTGGGTCGCCGCCTGCCTGGGAGTTCACCTGGCAGGGATGACTGTAGTGCCGATGGACACCGACTACAGCGACACGGACCGTGACAACATAGTCGCCTTTGTCGAGCCGTCAGCGGTGGTCTGCTCACCGACGCTGAAGGAGGGCTTCTCCCGCTGCCGGCTCGTGATCGATCTGGAAAGTATCGCTCCCGCCGACCTGCCCGGAGATTTCGCGCCAACGCCGCTGGCCGTCAACCGGCCGTTCTCGATCGTGTTCACCTCCGGCTCCACGGATACGCCCAAGGGAGTGATCCTCACCGAGGCCAATTTCCTGCACAATGTCACCATACTGCAGACGTTCGGTAAGATGATATCTTCCTCGGACAAAATGCTCTCGCTCCTGCCCCTGCATCACGTGTACGCCTTTACCGTCACCATGCTCCTGCCGCTCACCATCGGCGCCGGTGTCGTCTTTCCGGCCTCGCTCAAACCCGCCGATATCGGTTCGGCCGCGCGCGGCGAGCGGGTGACTATCATGGCGGTGGTGCCCCAGGTGATCAATTCGTTGCACAACCGGGTGATCCAGGAAGTCAAGACCCGCAGCCTGCCTGCGCAGGCGGTGTTCAAGCTGATGCTCGCTGTCGGGTCGATCGGGATCGAGCGGGGATGGCGTCCGGGCAGGTGGCTGTTCGCTAAAGTCCACCGGAGGTTCGGCAGACTGCGGTTTTTCGCCTGTGGAGGAGCCAAGCTGGACACCGAGGTGCACCGCACAGTTGCCGCCCTGGGCTTCAGGATCGTCGAGGCCTACGGACTCAGCGAAACCGCGCCGATTGTGACGATCAACCACCCGGACAGACCGGTATTCGGTTCGGTGGGCAAACCGGTCCCGGAAGTTGAGTTGAAACTGGCCGAGTCCGGCGGCGGGATCGAGGACCGCGAGGTCTGGGTGCGTGGACCCAACGTGATGGCCGGTTACTGGAAGCTGCCGGATGAAACCGCCAGGGCGTTCGAGGACGGCTGGTTCCGCACCGGCGACCTGGGCCGCCTGGACAGCGACGGAAACTTGTTCCTCACCGGCCGCAGCAAGGAAGTTATCGTGATGCCGTCGGGGAAAAATGTCTACCCGGGCGAAGTGGAGAAAATTTACGAACAGACCGACCTGGTGGAGGAAGTCTGTATCTGCCTGACCGTGCACGACGGGCGTGAGCACCTGACAGCGGTTGTCGTGCCCAGCCTCGAATCGATCCGCCGCCGCAAGGTTTCCAGTATTTTCAGCGAGGTCAAATTCGAGCTGGAGAATGTCGGCCTGCGGCTGCCGTCCTACCAGCGGGTAACCAGGATTGTCCTCACCCGCGATCCCCTGCCCCGTACGCGGCTGGGCAAGCTCCAGCGGTTCAAGGTCATCCAGCGGATCGAGCAGGAACCTGCCGGCGGCACTGAAGCAGAATCCGCCGCCGAGGGCGACCCCGGCGATCGGTTGCTCTCTTTCACCGGACAGCGACTAAAACTGGATAAAATACCCACCGGCCGCGAAAACCTGGAAACCGACCTGGGCCTGGACTCGCTGAGCAAGCTCGACTTTATCTCGGCGGCCGAGGACGAGTTCGGTCTCTCGCTGAGCGACGAGGAAGCCGCCACGCTCTTTGTACTCGATGATTTCCGGCAGTTTATCGAGCGTGACAGCGCAGAAGCTGAAACAGTCGCCACCTTGCCCGAAAAACCGCTGGAGCAACTGGTTGACATGGGCGACAGCCGGTTCTGGAATGTCGTGCGCTGGTGGGCCAGGCTCAAACTGAGAATCACGCTGGGCTTGTTTTTCCGCGCCGGAACGACTGGTGTCGAGAACCTGCCGAAAGACCGCCCTTTCCTGCTGGCGCCGAATCACGTCTCCTACGCCGACGGGCTGGTGGTCCACATCATGGTCCCCGGCTGGCTCAGCAGGCGGATGTTCTCCGTGGCCACCGCCGAGATTTTCGACCGCTGGCCGTTCGCACAGATCAGCTTCCGTGGGCGTATTATCAAAACCGGTACGCTCGAAACAGCCGCCCGCTCGCTCCAGAACACGTTGCGTCTGCTGGAGTTGGGCTACCCGGTGTGCGTATTCCCCGAGGGCAGGCGCTCTATTGACGGCCGGGTGGACGAACCCAAGCCGGGCCTGGGCCTGCTGGCCGAAAAAGCCGGCGTGCCCGTTGTGCCGGTCTACCTTGATGGAACCAACGCGTTTCTAAGCCGCTCCAACCCCGGTTTTCATTTCAGCCGGCTCCAGGTGAACTTCCTGCCGCCGATTGCACCTTCAGGGGGCAAGGACAATATTCTCGAACAATGGTACCGGGCACTCAGCGACGCGGAGGCCGAAAATGAACGATCTTGAACGTCCGCGGGCAGTATTCGGCTGGACAATGTACGACTGGGCCAACTCGGCGTTCGCCACCACGGTGATGGCCGGCTTTTTCCCGGTGTTTTTCAAGCAGTACTGGAGCGAGGGCGTGGATGTTACGCTCAGCACCGCCCGCCTGGGGGTGGCCAACGCGATCAGCGGGATCGTGGTGGCGGCGATAGCGCCGATATTGGGGGCCATTGCAGACAGGGGAAGTTCTCGGCGAAAATTTCTGTTCTTTTTTGCGGTGATGGGCATAGTGATGACCGGCGGGCTGTACATGGTGGCCAGGGGCGACTGGGGGATGGCGGTGGCGCTGTACGTGATCGCAGTTGTGGGATTTTCCGGCGGGAATATATTCTACGACTCGCTGCTGCCCTCGGTGGCTAAGCCGGAAAAGCGCGACTGGGTATCCTCGCTGGGTTACGGCATGGGCTACCTGGGCGGCGGAGTGCTGTTCGCGCTCAATGTCTGGATGGTGCGAAAACCTGATGTGTTCGGGTTTGCGGATGCGGCGGCCGCAGTAAAATTCTCGTTCGTCTGCGTGGCGGTGTGGTGGGCCGTGTTCACGATCCCGCTGCTGTTGTTCGTCCCGGAACCGGGCAATGGCCGGTCCGCCGGGCGCGGGGCCATTCGGGCCGGATACCGCCAGTTGGTCGCCACGTTCCACGAAATCCGCTACCAGCGCACGATCTTCCTGTTCCTGCTCGCCTACTGGCTCTATATCGACGGGGTCGATACGATTGTGCGCATGGCGGTGGACTACGGGATGAGCCTGGGGTTCGATCCCAACAGCCTGCTCGTGGCCTTGCTGCTGGTGCAGTTTATCGGCTTCCCCGCGGCAATTACGTTCGGCTATCTTGGCGGCAGACTCGGCACCCGGCGGATGATTTTCGTGGGGATAGCAGTATATTTAGCCATCACCGCGTGGGCGGCGTTCATGGACAATGTGCGGGAGTTCTACGTACTGGCCTGTGCTATCGGGCTGGTGCAGGGCGGAGTCCAGGCGCTGAGCAGAAGTTTTTACAGCAGGATTATCCCGCCGGACAAGGCGGCGGAGTATTTCGGCTTCTACAACATGATGGGCAAGTTCGCCACCGTGATCGGGCCGCTCCTGATCGGCGGAGTGGGCCTGGCCGCGCGCGCCGGGGGGATGAGCGCCACTGCCTCCAGCCGGGTGGGAATCGCCTCGGTGTCCCTGATGTTCCTGGCCGGGGGAATCCTGTTCTGGTTTGTCGATGAAGACACTGGCCGCCGCGAGGCAGAGTACCTGGCCGGGGATGAAGCTGAATAAATCAGAACTTTGCCAGCCAAGAAGCGGGACGTGGAAAACCGAAGGTAGCCTCGACGCGCACGGGGCCGATTGCGTTTTTATCCGCAGCAACCCCGGGGCGGGCGGCAGCGCTGGTAAGCGCTGAGCGTGCCGCCGGTGGCGGCGGCACGCTGCGTGAAAGCCTGCAGGCTTTCACGCCCGCCCGCCCCCAAGCTGAAGTTGGAAC
>VRUH01000024.1 GCA_019456185.1 Candidatus Glassbacteria bacterium
ATCTGTCTGAGCTGCCCGGTGTGCAACCACGCGCGCCGCAAACAGCGCGGCCTCCTTTTCTGGTTCGTCACCAGGGTGGAGAGCCGCTTCTGCCCCAACGGAAAAGCCTACGAGCGGGTGCACGGACGCAAGTCGCACGAGCCCCTGCCGCGCGAGGTGCGCCCGGACAGGGAACAGGCCTAGCGTTCGCTCCTCCTGTCCAGCGGAATCACGATAAACAGGTGGCCCTTGCGCTCTTCCTCGCCCAGGTAGAGCGTCCCGTCCAGGCCGGTCACGATCGTGCTGAAATTGTGCGGGTTCCAGGCATAGATCGGCGAGCGGTCCACCTCCAGCGGCCCGTAGTGGGTGTAACCGCCCCCGCAGGGTTCGTAATGGAACAGGGTGCAGCCCTTTTCATTCTCGCCCGCCACTCCGTAAATCCGGCCGTCAGCGGCGGTTGCCAGCGCCCGCATCCTCCTGTCGATTCTCACCTTGCCCAGGTTGGTCACTCTTGCCGCCTCCGGCTCGAACCGGAACAGGTAACCGTCGTTGGTCCCACCGTAGAGCTCGCCGCGCGCCCCGGATGTCCAGCAGGTAACCACCGGGTGGTAAATATCGAAATCGTAATGGATCAGGTAGAAATCCCCCGGCAGCCGGGCGTCCAGCCTTTCCAGCTTGCCCGTGGAAGCGTTGTACCTGGCCAGCCAGCCGCCGTCGGTGCTGTAGTAGCAGTTCCCGGCGGCATCCAGCGCCAGCGCCCGGGGCAGGGTCCGGATTCCGCGCCTGGGACCGGAGAATATCGATTCGGTCCAGGTATCCCCGATCACCGTCGTTTTTTTCAGCGCCGGATCGAAGACAAAAAACCTGCCGTGAGGGTAGGTCACGCCGTAAAGCCTGCTCCCGTCGATGCTGAGAGTCATGCAGTAGATCCCCTCGCCGGGTACGGCCACGCCCAGGTCCGTTACCTCGGCCGGGTCATTGGCGGCGTAACGGGCGCCGTCCCACGATGACGGGTCGAAACGGTACACGTGCCCGCCCTCGTAGTTCTCGTAACCCGCAACCAGATCGGCCCACATCTTACGCACCACGTGGTCGTGGCCCAGCTCGCGGCCGTAGTCCCGGCTGATCCGGGCCGGGGCGGTCATGTCCATGCCCGTGCCGAAATACACCGCGCCGGCGCTGTCCACCACCACGGCGTTGTTCACCCCGCCGGCGCCGGGGAGAATCCCCAGCGGACGGAGGTGGTTGGTGGCTGGCTCGAACGCGAATATCTGGCTGCGCTTCCCGCTGGTGGCTCCGTAAATCCTGCCCGTTGTCCTGTCGACAGCCAGGGCGGTGATCCGGCTGTCGTCGGGTTCGATCAGGTTGCTGCCCTTCTGGCCCAGGTCGCGGTAGTCGATCCTCTGCTTGTTGAGCACCAGGTTCTGCGGCGCCGCCTGCAGCGCAGCCGCGGCGATTATCAGCAGACAGGCCGAAGCCAGGTATTTTACGTGTTGTGTCATTGTCACCCCTGACATGCATTAACTGTACAGTTTATTTGCGCACCCTGAGCTGCTCGGGCGGATCCCAGTAGAAAAGCTGGAGGCTGTACGGGTCGGCTCCCGCCGCCTTGCCGGCCACCTTGTCGGCGTCATGTTCCTCGATAGCCCCGCAGAAGTACACGCGGCCGTCGTCAGCCACCTCGCAGGCGCCCATACCCAGCACCAGCCGGCCGTCGTCGATAAACACCATCCCCAGGTCATCCACCCGGCCTGTGGCCAGGTCGCAGCGTTTGAGGAAAGTGCGGGTCTCGGCCTGCGTTTCCTGGTCGACAGCGCTGTAGTCGAACGAGCGGTTGACTATTCCGTAGTAGAGCGCCTTGCCCGGCACCATGCCCACCGCCAAGGTTGCGTAGGGGAACCGGTGCTCCGCGCGGTGGACATCCAGCGCCATGTCGGCCACCAGGCGGGTGCTGCCGGACTGTCCGGCTCCGGGGTCGAACTCGAAGAGCAGGCTGCGGCCGCACTCGATCCCGTAGATTTTCTCGCTGACAGGGTCCCATTCCACATAGCGCCAGTTCTGACGGCGGTCCAGCGCGGGACGGCCCCGATGATAGGCCAGCCGGATGGTTTTATCGTGGGGTATCTGCAGCGGCAGCTCGACCAGCCTGTCCGCGGCGATATCGTATTTCCAGATCCAGTGGTTCTGGCTGGTGCCGTAGAGATTGCCCTCGCCGTCAAGGGCGATCATCCGGTTGATGTCCCAGTTGGATACGCGGCCCAGGTCGCGGCTGACCCGGCTGGCGAGATCGAACTGGTAGATGTGGTTATTGAAGCAGGAAAGGTAGGCCAGGTTTCGTTCGCGGTCGATCACCAGCCCATAGGAACCGAAATGCGGATTGACCTGCCCCAGGTCCTCCAGGATGCCGGTGGACGGCGTATAGCGCATCAGGTGGGAACCCTTGTCGTAGTATGTCGATGGGTCGATCCGTCCCGGACCAGCACCCTGATTGCCGGTGGCGAAACAGATCCGCCCGCTGCCGTCCTCGGCGAACCGGGTGTGAATTTTGGCCTGGGTGCGCTCGCCCGTGCCGTTGTCGCCGACAAACACGCCGATATCCGCGACCAGCCTGTTGATCCCGGTGGCCGGGTCGTACTCGTAGAACAAGGCGCTGCCGCCGTGGGTGCAGAGTCCCGAATAAACGCGCCCGGCCTCGGAAACGTAAAGCCCGGCCCACATCCCGTCGGGTTTGTAGTTATCCGGGTAGGGTGCCACTTTGACCACCACCGTATCGGTTTCGGCGGCGTACGATGGTCCGCCTGAGAGTACAGCCGGCACGGCTGCCGCCAGCAGGATTGCAATCGCTCTGGATATCATCACTGACCTCCGGGTTTATCTTAACTGGCGCCTCTGTTTCTCTTCAGTGAAGTTTAGACCGATTACAACCAGACTGCAACCACTTTTGCCCTGTCAGCCGAAATAGCGTTCGTTCTGCAACTGAAACTCATCGAGCAGGGCCATGAAATTCTCATAGCGCGTACCGACCGCCACCGAATGGCTGGTGCCGATAATGAACCCGCCGGGGCCGGCCCCTTCAGTTTCAAGCGCGATCCTGAACGCCCGCCGCACATCTTTCCGGACCTCCTGCGGTGCGCCGCCGATCATGTTTTCCACTCTCACGCCGCCCCAAAGGGCCAGGCCGCGGCCATAGCGTGCGCGCAGCTGACCGATATCCACTCCAGCGCTTTCCTGCAGAGACTGGTAGCAGTCGTAGCCGGCGCGGACAAAAAAATCGAGCAGGGCCGCGTTATTACCGCAGGCGTGTTTGAGGACTTTAAACCCCCGGCCGTGTACGCCGGCCGTGCGGCGGACGATATTCGGCAGACAGAAGCGCTCGAAATCAGCGGGCGAAATCAGCGGTCCGGTGTTGCAGGAGAAATCCATGCCCCACAGAACCGCGTCCTGGCCGGGGCGGAGATAGTATTCGTCCTCCAGTTCCCCGACCGCCAGCGCCCGCCGGTGGGCCGCCAGCACGGTTTCCGGGTTGAGCGCGAATTCCAGCAGCCCGCGCTCGTAACTGCCGCCCAGCAGCACCATCGAGGCCTCGTCACCGCTGGGACCAAGCACGAACCGCTCCCCGGTGAAATGCGAGATCACGGCGTCCACCGCCTCGAAACAGCTTTCGTGGGGCGGGTCGATCGATCCGGGCACGGGGAAATCCCCGGGAGTAAACGTTTTCTCGCGCAGAACAGGATCGTCGATACAGGTGATATCCTCGGTGCGGGGGCTGTAGCGGTAAATCCGTCCATCGCGGTCGCGCCAAGTGACATCGTCGACTCGCTCCGGCTGCAGCGGCTCGTAGCCTGCCGGCGGCAGCACAGAGGAAGCCATCGCATGCACGGGCACGATATCGATCAGGTCCAGTTTAGTGTAAAACTCGATCGCGTCCTCGCGCCAGCTCTGGGCCACTTCATCGCGCCTGCCCTGCCAGAGAGCGAGCTGGCTTTTGGCCTTGGCCCGCAGGAACGTTTCGCGGCCCAGCACCCGGCTGACCGTATCATGATCGACAGCGAAAAAGCCGAGGGGCAGCCTGTCCGGTTCCCGGTGCTCCAGGGCGGCCAGCACCCTTTCCCTGCTGTTCATCGCCCCGCTCATAACACCATCAGCCGGGTTGTATACTCCTTGAACAGACGGAACCAGTTTTCCACACAGTCGACAGGAACGGTCCCGGGGAGATCCTCGGGCCGGTGCCAGAGGTGGCTGAGATTGTATCCCTCGCTGTTGACATAAACCGCTTGGACAGCTTCATCGCGGAACGGCCGCGCGTCAAGCATGAAGCCGTCGCGCCCATCCCAGCGTGGACTGCCGGGAATCCCGGCCCTGCGGTCGATACTGAGGATCATCCTCAGCAGGTCGTCATCGGCGGTATGGATCTTCAAATCCGGTCCCCAGGTGACCGAATCCAGATTAATCAGAAAACGGATATTCTCGAACGTGCCTTCATCGCGACGGCGCCGGGCGTAGTTGATCGCCCCCAGTTTATCGTACTCCTCGCCGGTGGTGGCCACAAACGTGATTGTTTTTCCGTTGCGGGCGCCGCTGAATGCATGGGCGATCATCAACATGGCGATCACGGTAGCGGTATTATCGTTGGCGCCGGGTGAGTTGTAGACCGTATCCAGGTGGGCCAGGAAAACAACTTCCTCGCGATTCTGCCCCGGCAGGCTGCCTACCACGTTGGCCGTCGGGGTCTGCGGCGTAAACTCGACCCTGGCGACTGCCCTCACAGGCGTGCTTCTGCGGACCGCTTCCTCGAGCAGGGGTACGTCCTGGAGGCCGATATTGAAAATGGGCGGGCATTTGATTTCCTGCTCGAAACTGTAAAACGGCAGCGGGACAGCCCGCCCGTAGCGCGACAAGCTGATAAAAGCAAGCCGGCTGTCGGTGCCCGGATCGACAATGGCGTATTTCAACCCGCCCGGATCGTCAATCCGGCGGAGGACACCCCGCACTCCCTCAGGTCCCGTTCCGCGGCTGCCGTGTGACGGGCAGGTTTCGATCTGTCTGTCTCCCAGGTAAAACCCGGGCTCCGCTGTCAAGCGCCAGCGCTCGAACCGGAACGTATCCAGGAACACTTCGGGCATGGCCCGCTCCATCTCCCGCCTTACTATCCTGGCCGCACGGTCGTATTCGGGGCTGCCGATCGGGTGGGGGCCGAGTGCGCAGATCTCATCGAGCAGCACTCTCAGGTACTCAGCCCTTGACTCAGGCGTGGCCACCATCACGCGGCTGTCCGGAAACGGCATAGTCTCCTGGCAGCCGGACAGAATGCCGGTCCCCAGAGCCAGCCCGGAAGCGGCCTGAATAAATTTTCTCCGGGAAATATTTCGCATCGCCGGTTCCTCGTTCGGCATCCTGACGTCTCCTTGACAGCCAAACCCCGCGCAGTTCATATTCAAGTTTCAAATCCTCAAGTGAAAGAAAATTAACATGAGCCTTCCGCCCGCACAAAAATATTTTATATCAGGGTTTGCGATCTGGCTGACTGTCCTGGGCGCGGCGGCGCTGGCGTTCCTGCCCGTGCTGAGCGCCGGGTACGTACAGTGGGACGACTCCCTGCTGATCAACAACCTGGCCGTGCGCGGGATCGGCCCCGAGCACCTCCGCAAAATCCTGCTGCCGGGCGGCGGTGCATACCAGCCGGTACGCGACCTTCATTTCGCCGTTATCTACCTGTTCTCCGGGTTCGATCCGTTCGGCTACCATCTGTCAAATTGGCTGCTCAACCTGGCTGTGGCGGCGCTGGCGTTCAGAGCCGGGCAGGTGCTCGTCCGCCGGGCGGGATTGAAACAACAGCCGGCCGGGGAACTAGTGCCCTGGCTGACGGCGCTGGTGTTCGCGCTTCATCCGCTGCACGTGGAGGCGGTGGCCTGGATGCAGGGCAACAAGGACCTGCTGGCGTCCGTATTTTTCCTGGGAGCATTCTTGTGCTGGGAGAAATCCGGCAGGCAGGGAGGCGGGCTGGCCGGTTACTACGTCCTGTCGCTGCTGCTGTTCCTGCTGGCCCTGGGGAGTAAACCGACGGCGGTTAGTTTTCCACTGGTGGTATTCGCGTTCGATATGCTGTTCCCCGTCGGCAAAGCGGATAAAGATTTAAGTGTCCTTCCCAGAGCAAAAACCCTGTTGCCGCGCTACCTGCCGATAGTCCTGCCCGCCGGGCTGCTGACAGCCTATTTTGTGTTTTTCACCGGCGCACTGGACGCCAGCCGGCTGAACGCGGAGAATTTCCTGGCCATTCCGCTGATCCTGCTCGAGTGCTACCGCCTGATCCTGCTGCCGGTCGGACTGACCCACAGATATGTGGACCCTGTATTCATCTCAGTGGCCAACCCGGGATGGTGGGCGGGAATAATATTGACCGCAGTTCTGATAATGCTTGCCTGGAGATCAAGGCGCAAGAAACCTCTGGTGACTTTCGGCATCCTGTGGTTTTTCATCTGCTGGCTGCCGCAGAGCAACCTGTTCCCAATCGCGATCAGAGTGGCCGACCGCTATGTATTCCTCTCGCTATTTGGAATAGCGCTGGCTGTGTCCGCGGTGCTGGTTCCCATACTGCAAAATTTACGCAGGGGATCGGCGATTTACAGCAAGGTGGCCGTTGCCGGACTGTTACTCGCAATCCTGCTGGCTCTGGGGACCCTGAGCTGGCAGCGTTCCCGGGTCTGGCATGACGGAGTCAGTCTGTGGAGTGACTCCGTCGAAAAATATCCCGGTCACGATTTCTACCACTATGGCCTGGGCGAGGCATACCTTGCGGCGAACAACCCGGCAGCGGCCAGGGAATCCTACATCAGAGCGGCAGAAATCTCACCGCTGAACGCGCGCAACTGGACCGCTCTGGCGTATACCTGGAAACAGGAAGGCGAGCTGGAGCAGGCTGAAACTTTTTACCTCAAAGCGCTAAGCATAGACAATACGAGCTATTTCGCCGTTAACAGCCTGGGCAACATCTACTCCCAGACCGGCAGGGATTCCCTTGGCCTCGAGTTCTACCAGCGCGCCCTCAGCCTCCGTCCGGGCGATTACATGGCCGCCTATAACCTGTCCAGGCTTTACCGCAGGCTTGGCCGCGGCAATTCCGCTGACAGCCTGATGAGCCGGCTGGAAAGCGGCTCCCTGCCCAGGCCGGTGGTGCTGCTGCGGCGCGGGCAGGACTTTGTCGAACTGGGAATGCTGGACAGCGCGAGGGTAAGGTTCCAGCGGGCGGTCGAGCTGGATCGCAACCTGGCGCCGGCCTGGGCCGGGCTGGGCCAGGTTTATCTTCTCCAGGACTCGGCAGGCAAAGCGGTGGAGACAATGCGGCATGTGCTGACCAGAAGCGCTCCGGACTGGTCGCTGCTGAACAACATGGCCCTGGCTTTCGAGCGGACGCAGCAGGCTGATTCGGCGCGGGCCTATTACAGTCGAGCCTACCAGGCCGAGCCGGACTCGGTGCAGAGCGCGATCAATCTGGCGGTAAATCTCAATCGCTCGGGCAGGCGCGAAGAAGCAGTCGTAATCATGCGGCAAGTGCTGGAGCACCACCCTGATAATTTCCCGGCGCTGAGAAACCTGGGCAACTGGATGGCTCTCGAAGGGCATCACGCCGAGGCGGCCGGTTATTACCAGCGGGGCCTGGAGATTAATCCGGACGACGTCAACGTCCATTACAACCTGGGCAGGCTTTACCTCCAGTTCCTCAACCGGCCGTCCGATGCGCTGCACCACCTGCGCGAATGCCTCCGTCTCGATCCGAACCAGCCCCAGGCAGCGGCGGTGGGTCAGGCCGTGGAGCGACTTGAATCCGTCCTGGAAAACAAGTAAGCGCAGGCAAGAAAAAAAGCCCTCCGGGATGCTTCCGGGAGGGCTTTACAAAAACCACTTGCGAATCAGGAATTATCGGGCGCTCTGGCTGGCGCCGCCGCTGTGCTGGATCACCTGCGTGCCCGCCGGCGGCTTGAAAGTGAACCGGGCGTCGCTGAGCTTAAGATTTTCTTTCTGGTTGCTGTATTCCAGGAGTGTGCTGTCCCCGTTTTTCTGCACGATCATCGTCCGCACCGGATACCACTTGCCGTCGGCCACGGTCAGTATCACTTTTTCCAGGCCAAGCGATGGACTGGCGGCGGATGTACCGGGAATCGGCACCAGCGCCAGGGAGTAGAACTTGCCGCCCTCATCCAGCGACCCGGTTTCCACCAGTTCGACCGTAAACTGTTCCTGGATATCCGCCACCGAGCCGCCGAAACCGACAAACAGCGCGCTGAGACCCGAGGACTGCTTGAGCGACAGTTCGTGGACCTGCTTGAGCTCGGGGTAGTGCAGCCAGACATGGTTGTAGTTGATAATCAGCTGCTGGTGCTCGGGTGACTGGGTATCGAGCACGAGCTTGTCCGGGTTGCGGAAATAGAACTTGCCCTTCGAGACGATATTGTCATCGAACAGGGCGAGCTGCTTGGTCTGGACGAAATCCGCCTGCAGGTCCTCAAGCCGCTGGTTGGCCCGGCTCATCCGCTCCAGCACCTGGTCCACTTCCAGACCGGCCGCCTGCAAATTGCCGCAGAGAAACAGACAGAGCGCCGTTGCGATCACATTCTTCAGATTATTGTTCATCCTGATTATTCACTCCGTTTGCCTTATTACACCGCTGGTTTCAAACCGTTCGGGCCGCACTGCCGTTTTTGCGCCCGAACGAGTGCTGGCCCAGATACTCCTTGACCAGCGAGGGCAGCGACCTGTCGAGATAGCTCCGGATCGAGACATAACAACCGCCGCACTCGTTTACGGGTACGAACGAGCGCTTGATTTCCTTGAGCGAAGTGTACTCCTTGTCGTGCATCGAGCAGGGTTTGAGAAATCCCTCGGGCGTAACCACCAGGAAATGCTTCCCGGCGCTGCAGGGAGTGATTTCGCCCTTCTCGAAAAACTCGTAAGTACCCTGCAGGTTGAAATCGGCGTTCAATATCCGGCCGCAGTTGATTTCCTTGTATGACCGCAACTGGTCAAACTGGTCGCGCAGCTGGGCCAGGTCCTCCTCGGTCTCGATCGTGTAGGCCCGGTTGCCGGTGCGAAGGACCGAGTAGGCGCTGTAGGAGATGCTTACGCCCCAGCGCTCGGCCACCCGCGCGATATCCATCACGTGGGGCATGTTCTCCTTGGTGATCGCGCAGTTGAGCACGATATCGTCGTGACCCAGGGCCGCCAGTTCGGGAATCATCCTGTCGAGCTTGTCGAACAGCCCCTGGGTGCCGCGCCACTCGTCATGGCGGCTGTCCGGGAAACAGAGGCTGATCGAAAGCTGGTTGATTCCAGCCTCGCGCATCGCCAGGTATTTGTCCCTGCTCAGCAACCAGCCGTTGGAAACGACTATCAGGTACGGCGCGGCGCTGCCCGCGGGTTTGATCGCCCTGAGTACATCGATCAGGTCCTTGCGCAGCAGGGGTTCGCCGCCTGAGATCTGGACGATCACCGGCTTGAGCTGGCGCATCAGCCTGCGGTAGTCCGCCGGTCCGATCCGCTTTTCGTCATCGACTATTCCGCCCATGTTGCAATGCTTGCAGTCGTTGCAACAGGAATATGTCATCTCGAAAGAAACGACTGTCGGGTAAGCAGCCACGTAGGCCGGGATCCCTTTTGCCAGGATCGCCGTCGTCTCTTTGCGGGTCAGCTTTTTCATTTCCGCCGCCCTTCCCCGTTGATTTGTCCATCCACCAGATACATCGTGCGATCCCCGCGTTCGGCTACCTCGGGATCGTGGGTGACCAAGATGATGCTCTGCCCGTGCTCGGTATTCAGCCTGCAGAGGATATCGAGCACTTTTTCCGTGTTGGCCCGGTCCAGACTTCCGGTCGGTTCATCGGCCAGCAGGATCGCGGGCCTGCGCACCAGCGCCCGGGCAATCGCCACCCGCTGCTGCTCGCCGATCGACAGCTCCGACGGCCGGCGGTTCAGCTTGGCGCCCAGTCCCACCAAGTCCAGCAGCTCCGCCGAGGAAGGCAGTTCATTGCGATGATTGCCGTTGCCCCATACCGTCAGGCGCGTGGCGATTTCCACGTTGGCCTCGGCACTCAGCGTGGGCAGGAGGTTGAAGCGCTGGAACACGAATCCGATCTTGTCATAGCGCAGCCGCGTAATCTCGCCGTCGTTACGGCCGGTAAGCTCCGTGCCGTCCAGCCAGATCCTCCCGCCGCTGACATGGGTCAGTCCGCCCAGCAGATAGAGCAGGGTGGACTTTCCCGAGCCGGAAGGGCCCATCAGGCTGCAAAACTCACCGTGATCGACGCTGAAAGACACATCCTTCAGCACTCTCGCGGTTTCGCTTCCGCTCCTGTAGTCCTTGCAGAGATCCCGGGCCAGAACAGCCTTATTTTGCAACTCGGACGAGATTTGCCGTCTCCTGATTCATAAAGTACCGCACCGCCTCCCCTCAGAGACCACCAGAGTCTGAATACGTACCGACCTGCTGGCCACAGTATAACATTTCGGAAGCGTTTCGTCAAGTTTGAAAAATCCTGACAACTATTTCTATTTATTGGAACTAACTCCGTCAAACTGAAAAAGTTTCCAAGCAAACAAGTCTTGATGCTCGCCCCCAAGCTCCTGGTAGCGCCAGTAGTTGGTCAGGACTATCCTGTTGTAGTAGTGCGTCTCTTCAAGCGGGATCAGTTCGATAAACAGATCCAGGTCGAATGCGTCCTCGCCGGTCCCCGCAGGATGGGACCTTTCCAGCCAGGCAGGCAGGTTGCGCGGGTCGGCGTTATAGCTTGAAATCGCCAGTGCGATGTTGCCGTCGTAGCGCTCAAGGTTCATCGAGAGGAACTTGGTGCCCAGCCGGATATTCACCGCCGGGTCGTAGAGCCGCCGCGTGCTCACGCTGCCGATCCCCTCGCCCCTGGCCAGTCTCCTGCCCACCGATGGCAGGAGTTGCATCAGCCCCACCGCGCCGGCGTGGCTTTTTGCGCCCGGATTGAAATTGGATTCCTGGCGCATCACGGCCGTAATCAGGCCCGGCGGGATATTCCGGCGTTCTCCCTCGTGCCTGATGATCCCGATATTCTCCTCCGGGTTGAGGAAAGCTATCCGCCAGAAATTTTCCGGCAGCATAAGGCCGCCCTGCTGAAGAAAGCGGTGGAAAGGTCCGCGGAAACCGCGCAGAACGCGGTGGTACATACCGGCATCGAGAAAGTTCTCATGGTAGCGGAAGCGGAGCAGAAGGTCATCCGGTGCAAGCGAGAGACCGTGGCTGTAACAGTACGCAGCTTCGGCGTAGAATCCAAGCTCGCTCCACCATCCAGCCTGTTCCTGTACCATTTTTCCTGTGGCGTTAAGCGTATCCGGGAACACCGGGAGCTGCACCATCGGCAGTAAAGAGACCCAGGGCAACACGCCGGTGTTGTCTCGAAGGATTGCATGTTTCAGCAGCCTGGCCCTGATCCCGTAGTAGGTATAGGGGTAAACCCGGGCCAGGGTGGCGTATGCTCGCGCGGCCATTTCCCGGTCACCGAGAGCATCCCGGCTCTTGGCCAGAAACAGCATCGCCCGCTGCCACCCCTCGAAGCGGCTGAGCCTGACTTCCTCGAGACCGGCCAGTGTTTCCACCGCAGCCGCGTAATGTCCCTCGTGGTAGTGAATCAGTCCGGCGTAACCGGCGAGTTCCACTTTCTGTTCATCGTCCGGGTTTTCGCCCAGCAAGCCGGCCAGTATGCTCAGGGCCCGGGAGTAACGGTCGCGCTCGATCAGGCTCAATGCCCGCAGCAGCCCGGCCTGCATCCTGGCAGCGGTACCCGGATACGCGGCGGCGCAGATTGAGTCCACCGTGGCGACCCGGCCGAAATAAGTATCCGCGAATCCCTGATACTTGCGGGCGGTGGAGCGGCGGCTCTTGTTCTTGTACATGCGCCACGAATAGTCGTTCTTGCGCGCGATCGCCTGGCATTTCTTGCCGCAGCGGAAATTGAACTCGGAGCGCAGCAGCAGAGCGCGCTCCATTTCCGGGCTATCCGGAAAGCGGGCGGCGAACTGCTTGAAATAGCGCTCGAGCAGTTCGGCGTTGCGACGGTTGCGGGACAGCTGGCGGGCAGAGAACCCGCGGTTGACATTTTCGAATATCTGGAGGTAAGCCTGCTCAGCCTGCGACGAACCGGAATGGCGTTTTATCAGAGCCGTTAAATCCGAGTGGCCGGTAAGCCCCTGGGCGCGCGCCCATTCCAGCATCCTCTCCGGCCCCAGTTTCAGCCCCCCGGCTCCGTTCATCGCCTCCACCAGCCGGCAGGCGTCCCTGGCCTGGCTGCTGGTCCCCGACTCCTCCCAGAGCGCATGAAAACAGTCCGCGGCAGCCTGGTAATCCTGATCCAACAGAAAGCGGCAGCCGGCGAGCAGCAGGATTCTGCGGGTGAACCGGGATACCGGGTAAGTGCGGCCGTAGGCAGTACCGGCCCGAAGCATTTCGCCTCCGTCGTGCCAGTTATCGGCCACGGTCCCGGCCGCGGCGCTGTAACCGGCAGTAAATGGGAAAAGTTTTTCGAGCCGGGATAACTCGGCCGCGGCGGCGCGATAGTCGTCCAGGAAAGGAGGATCGCTGCGGGAAAGCTGGCGGAACGACGGCGCTTCGCTGATCATCCGGTCCACGAATTCGTCCTCGCCGTCCATCGCCCGCTGGAACAATGCCACCGCCCTGGCCAGCCTGCCCAGCGAGTCAGCGCCCATCGACTCGCCGTTGAGCTTGATAACTTCAGTGTAAATCTTGTTCCGTACCCCGGGCGAGGCATCGAAACTCTCCTGCAGCCTGGCCACCGCATCCCGGCTGTCTCCGGCGAGAAGTCCGGACTGACCGGATACGAATGCCAGGCCGGCAAGGCAGACTGTTAGCCGGACTAGTGCGCGGCAGATTGCAGGCATCGGATATGTTCTTCGTCGAAAATGTTCAGCCAGAACGTTCAAATCAGGATCACTCGCTGCCGCTGAGCAGCTTCAGCATTTGGCCATGAAGAGTCTCGCTGCCGGCGGCCAGGACAGTTTTGGCTGTTGACGGATCGAACGGGCGTCCCTCGAAATCGGTGACAATCCCGCCCGCTTCGCGCACCATCAGGCAGCCGGCGGCGGTGTCCCAGTGGTTCAGGTTTTCCTCCCAGAACCCGTCGAAACGCCCGGCGGCAACACAGGCCAGGTCGTAGGCCGCGCTGCCGTCCCGGCGGAGAGCGAAACTGGCCCCGAGGAATTTCTCGAACCTGCCGGTGTTGCGCTCCAGCACGCCCGGCTCGCGGATGTTATAGGGAAAGCCGGTAACCAGGAACGCCCTGTCGAGATTTTTGGCCGACCGCATGCGCTCAAGCCGGCGGCCGTTGAGGAAAACTCCGCCACCGGCGCTCGTCGTGAAAGTTTCGCGGGTCGCCGGCTGATGGATCACTCCCAGCATAGATTCGCCGGAGTGCTCCAGCGCAATCGAAACAACGAAACATGGATAGCCGTGGGCGAAATTGGTGGTCCCGTCGATCGGATCGATCACCCAGCGGAAGTCGGAGTCGCCGGTGGTATTCGTCTCTTCCTCGGCCAGGAATTCATGGCCCGGAAACTCCCGCCGGATATTTTCCACCAGGAACCGTTCGATTTTTCTGTCCAGCGCGGTTACCGGGTCGATCTCACCCTTGAGTTCCATCTCGGTGCCCCCGGCCAGGCTGGCCATCAGCATCTCACCCGCCCTGCCCGCCAACTCCACGGCAAGCTCCAGCGCCCGCCCGGCCACGTCCTGCAATCTCCGCCCCTTGCGAAATGCAACATTATCCGCTTGAAAGGCTTAAGATTACGCGCCCGCTGCCGGTTTGTCAAGCCAACCCGGACAGCCTTGCCCGCGTGGTGAGTGACTGCTAACTTTGGGGACTGATGAGCGAGTTCGGCAGACATATTACGGCCTGGCTGGTGCTGCTGATGGCTGCGTGGGCGGCTTCCGCCTGTTCCGCGACGGCGGAGAGCGAAAGTGCGCCCGCACGGAATAAGGTCGTGATGACCGGGCTGGATATCCTGGTGAAAGATGAGTTTGCTCAGTTTGCCGGCCTGCGGGTGGGTGCGGTTACCAACCACACGGGGGTCGACAGCCGGGGACGGCCGCTGTACCGTCTGTTGAGCGCTGAGCCGGACGTGGAACTGGCGGCGGTGTTCGCACCGGAGCACGGCCTGGAGGGAGTGCTCGAGGGCGAGTACGAATCGGCCAAAGCCGGCGGGAGCGGACTGACAGTCCACAGCCTATACGGCCTGGAGCGCAAACCGCGCCGGGAGTGGCTGGACGGGCTGGATGCGCTGGTGTTCGATATCCAGGATATCGGCACGCGGTTTTATACCTATATCTCCACGATGGCCCTGTGCATGCAGGCCGCGGCCGAAAACGGGATCACCTTCTACGTCCTCGACAGGCCAAACCCTGTCGGCGGGCTGAGCGTCGAGGGTCCGGTGCTGGAGGAATCGCTGCGGGGAGATTTTATCGCTTATTACCCGATCCCGGTGCGCCACGGGATGACTGTCGGCGAGCTGGCCCGGCTGTTCAACGATGAATTCGGGATCGGCGCGGACCTCCACGTGGTCCGGATGGACGGCTGGCGGCGCGGGATGTATTACGACCGGACCGGACTGGCCTGGATCGACCCCTCGCCCAACATGCGCAGCCTGAGCGCGGCGATACTCTACCCCGGACTGGGGATCAGCGAAGCCACCAACCTGTCAGTCGGCCGGGGGACTGACATTCCCTTCGAGCTTTACGGCGCCCCGTATGTCGACGGGGTGGCGCTGGCGGCCAGGCTCAACTCGGCCGGTCTGGCGGGGGTATCGTTCCGGGACACGACGTTTACGCCGGAATCCCATGTTTTTCCCGGCCGGGCCTGCGGAGGAGTCAGGGCCGTGTTGACGGACCGCGAGGCATTCAACAGTGTCGAGGCGGGACTCCACCTGCTGAATGCGCTGGAACGGCTTTATCCGGACAAGTTCGATCTCGAGCGGATCGACCGCTGGATCGGGCGGCGGGATGTCAAACGGCAGCTGGAGGACGGCGTGCCGGTCGAACGGATTATCGCGGCCTGGCAGGATGAGCTTGAGCGATTCAAACAGACCAGGGCGAAATACCTGATCTATCCTGAATAACTCGCCGGCGGGCACCATATGACTGGTAACGAACCGCTGATCACCAACGATGCAATCGTGCTGGGCATTCTCGTCCTGGTTCTGGCGGCGGTGTTTGTCACCTCTTCCAGCAACCGTCCGCTGTTTGTCAAATTCTACAAATACGTACCGTCGATACTGATCTGCTATTTCGTACCCGGCCTGCTGGCCAGCGTGGGACTGATTTCCGCCGACCACTCGAAGATCTATTTCGTCACCTCGCGCTACCTGCTGCCGGCCTGCCTGGTGCTGCTCACTCTCAGTATCGATCTCCAGGGCGTGCTGCGGCTGGGTCCTAAGATGCTGATCATGTTTTTCACCGGGACCGCCGGGATCATTATCGGCGGGCCGGCGGCGATCCTGATAATCTCGGCCGTGGACCCCACGATAGTCGGCGGAGCGGGACCGGATGCGGTCTGGCGCGGGTTGACCACCGTGGCGGGAAGCTGGATCGGCGGCGGAGCCAACCAGGTGGCGATGAAAGAGGTGTTCGGCGTGGGCGACAGGATTTTCGGCACGCTGGTGGCTGTGGACATACTGGTGGGCAGCCTCTGGATGGCCGTGCTGTTGATCGCCGCCGGCTACAGTGAGCGGATCGACCGGGCCAACGGGGCCGACAGCAGCGATATCGAAAGACTGCGCAAAAAGATAGAGGACTACAAGGCCGGTATCGACCGCCTGCCTACAACCGCGGACACGATGGCCGTGCTGGCGGTGGGCTTCGGTGTGACTGCTGCGGCTCATCTCGGCGCGGATATCCTCAGCCCCTGGATCGAAACCAACTGGCCGGGCCTGGCGAAATTCAGCCTCACCAGCCCGTTTTTCTGGATTGTGGTGATCGCCACCACCGGCGGCCTGCTGCTCTCGTTTACCCGGGCGCGCAGACTGGAGGGCGTGGGAGCATCGCGGATCGGGACGGTTTTCCTTTACCTGCTGGTCGCCGCTATCGGGATGAAGATGGACCTGCACTCGGTGATCGACTCACCGGGCCTTTATCTGATTGGCCTGGTCTGGATCTCGATTCACGCCCTGCTGCTGATCGTGGTGGCCCGGCTGATCCGCGCCCCCGTGTTTTTCCTGGCTGTCGCCAGCCAGGCCAATGTGGGCGGGGCGGCGTCGGCTCCGATAGTAGCCAGTGCGTTCCACCCGTCCCTGGCCCCGGTTGGCGTGCTGATTGCGGTGCTGGGCTATGCACTCGGTACCTATGGGGCCTGGATCTGCGGGCAGGTGATGAGAATAGTGGCGCCGATGTGAGGAGATTTACCGTGATCATGGAGCCGGAAGAACAGGGTAAATTCGAACCGCCGGAACACCCGGTTGATAGGCTGACCGGCCGGTTCAAAAAAACCGTGCTGGCCGTCGCGGTTGCCGAACTGGTGATCTACTGGCTGCTCGTGATCCGCTTTCCAGCGGCGATGCTGCCGGTGTCGGTGCTGCTGGGCGGGGCGGCCTGGTTTTTCCGACGGGCCGACAATTACCTGTCGTCCTTGCAGCAGGAAATGCGGCTCAGCCAACGTGACCTGGATTTTGTGGCCAAATATTGCAAGTCCTGGATCTATATTTCCGCCTACGGAGCGGCATTCGCCCTGTTCCTGCTTTTGAGAGGATGAACCCGGTTTGAGCGCTGACAAGCTGAAGGAAATTATCGCCTACCATGACCGGACCAAGCACGGGATCCTGCGTCTGGCTCCCTCGGCGGGCTACCTGGACCGGGCGAACCAGCCGCTGCCGTTCAGGTTTTACGAGGGCGCTCCCGGACTCGACCTTCCCCTGGGCCTCCCCGACCCGGATGAACACCACCTTGCGCTGTACCGGCGTTCTTCCAACCTACAGACCTGCGGCCTGAGCAACCTGTCCAAATTCCTGGAACTGTCGCTGGGCCTGTCGGCCTGGAAAGAGCTGCAGGGGAACCGCTGGTCGCTGCGGATGAACCCCTCCAGCGGCAACCTCCATCCCACCGAATGCCACCTGATTCTGCCCGGGTCGGAAGGACTGGACAGCGGACTTTACCACTACAGCCCCTTCGGCCATAGCCTGGAGCGCAGGGCCGCGCTCGGCGACGGAACAGGGAAAATTCTCGAGGAGCATTTCGGCGGCGAGGGCTTTCTGCTCGGGCTGACCAGCATTTTCTGGCGCGAATCGTGGAAATACGGCGAGCGGGCCTACCGCTACTGTAACCACGATACCGGCCACGCCCTGGCCTGTCTGTCGTTCTCCGCGGCTCTGCTCGGCTGGAAAGTCCGCTGGCTGGGAAATCCCGGAGACAGCGAGATCGCGGCATTGCTGGGGCTTGACCGCACCGGGTTCCCCGATTACGAGGACGAACGGGCTGACCTGCTGTGCTTCGTTGCCGCGGGTAAACTGAATGCCAGCGTTCCGGGAGGCGTTCCGGTGGAGCTGGCCGATCAATTGCGGAACGTGGAACTGGCCGGAACGCCTAACCGGCTCAGCAGGGAGCACCGCGAGTGGAAAATTATCGGCCATGTTGCGCAGACGGCCTCAAAGCCGTCAACTGAATATCCCGAAACCGCGTTCGGATCGCCGCCGTTACTGGAAAAAAGCGTCTCCGCGCTGAAAGCCGCGGAGATTATCCGCAGGCGGCGCAGCGTGTGGGAATTCAGCATGGAACAGAGTTTCGCCGGCCGCAACGAGTTCCTTTCCATCCTGGACAGGACTGTCCCGCGCAGCGGGATGGCCCCGTTCGACTGCGGCCTCGGTCCGGCCAGGGTACAGCTGGTGCTGTTCGTCCATGATGTCAGCGGGCTGGAACAGGGGCTGTACGCGTTTCTGCGCGACGAGTCGTGCAGGGAGGAGCTGGAGGACAGTTTCAGCGCGGAATTCGCCTGGGAGCGAGCCGATGGCGCTCTCCCGCTGTACGTCCTGCGGACGGGCGACTACCGCAACCAGTCGATGACCCTGAGCTGCAACCAGCAGATCGCGGGGTTCGGGACGTTCGCCGTGGCGATGGTGGCCCGGTTCAGGGAGACTCTGGAGGAGGCTCCCTGGGCTTACCCGCAACTGTTCCGCGAGTGCGGACAGGTGGGACAGGCGCTGTACCTGGAGGCCGAGGCCCAGGGCCTGCGGGGTACGGGGATCGGCTGCTATTTCGACGACCCCGTGCACGAGCTGCTGGGAATTCAGGACAACCGCTGGCAGAGCTTATATCACTTCACCGTGGGCGCGCCGATCGAGGATGCGCGGCTGCAAAGCTATCCGCCATATTTCCATCTCAAGCGCTGAGCCTCCCTTAGTCCGCTCCGGTCCGCATTTCCCACTGGCAAAGCCGCCGGTCCAGGTCGTCCTGGACTGATTTTACACCCCTCTGGCCGAACAGATTGTTCTCCTCGGCCGGATCGCTCTCCAGATCGTAAAGCTCGTGGTCCATCCCCGGTTCATAGTGATGGACCAGCTTCCAGTTTCGCGTGCGGATCATCCGCATCCGGGCGTGGGGCGTGTAGTGGTGCTGGTTGTAAATCAGGTAGAGTTCATCGCGCCAGACCCTCTGCCCCCCGGCCAGCAGAGGGGACATGTCCATGCCATCCAGCAGCAGCCCCGGCCTGCGCACAGCCCCGGCAACAGTAAGCAGCGTGGGGAAATAGTCCAGCGAGCTGACCAGCTCATCGCACACGCTGCCGGCCCGGATCCTGCCCGGCCAGCGCATCACCAGCGGCACCATCGCCGAAGTATCGAAAATGTTGGGCCGGGTCCGGTCTGTAGCCAGCAGCCTGCCGTTGCCTTTATGCCACATCCCGTGCTGGCCGATATTATAACCGTTATCGCCGGTAAAAATGACGAGCGTATTCTCCAGTTCACCCTGCTGTTCAAGCTCCTCCAGCAGGCGGCCCAGGTTGCGGTCCACCGAGGTGACGCTGGCGTAGTATTTCTCCGTGATCTCCCTGATCCGTCCCGGCTCGACTCCCTCCACTTCCGGTACGCGCAAGGTGCGTCCCCTGTACGGCTCCCAGTCCTCGTCGGGTACGGGCACGTAGGGAGAGTGCGGCCTGAACGGGTGGAAAAACAGGGCGAACGGCTGAGTCCGGTGGGTGCGCAGGAAACGGATCGCGAAATCAGCAAGCCGGTCGGTGAGGCCGCCCTTGTAGTCACGGGTCACTCCGTTTTCCATCAGCGGCGGGTCCCACATTTTCGAGCCGCCGGTCAGCCCGCCGGCGAAATAGTCGAACCCCCGGCTGGTGGGCCAGAAATCCTGGCGGGTGTGGCCGAGGTGCCATTTGCCCACCAGTCCGGTCCGGTATCCGGCCGCACGGAGTTCCTCGGCCAGAGTCGGCACGTTGGCCGGCAGACCGACCGGTTCCCGTACGCCGATCCAGTCCTCGACCCCCACCCGGTGGTTGTAGTTTCCGGTCATCACCATCGCCCGCGACGGCGAACAGACCGGGCAGGTGAACGCGCGGGTGAACTTCATCCCTTCGTCGGCCAGGCGGTCCATCACCGGCGTATGGATCTGCTCATTGCCGTAGGCCCCCATGGCCCATTGCGCCTGATCGTCGGTGTTGACAAACAGGATATTTGGCCGCCGGCCACGCTCCGGTCCCGGCGCCAACGCTCCGGAAGCTGAAGGGCGACTCAGCAGCGATGCACCGGCCAGTGTCGCTGAAGCGGCGAAAAACGCTCTGCGGTCCATACGCGCTCTCCGGGTCAAAACTGTCGGATGATATGGATTATCAATATTGCGGGGTCCAGCTGATAAACGTCCTAATTATTCCTCCCCGGCTTCAGTATATAAATTTAGCTATCAGGCATTTTATGTTTATCTTAACTTTTATAGCTAAATGCAAGTGAAACATAAAGTCAAGGAGTTTTCCGCGGCTGGCGGAAAATCCCTTGATCTCATCCCGGTTCCGGATCCGGATCATGCGCCGAGAGCGGCAACCTTGTCGCAGAAATCATCCAGCTCCGCTGTGGATTCGAATCCCATCGTAAACGCGTCCACCGAACCCAGGCTCAGCACGTAGCTCAGCGACTCGCTGAGCTGGTCGCGGATACGGCCCGCTCCGGCCAGTTTCATGCCGATTATGCCCTTGCCCTTGTCGTGAGCTTCCCTCAGCACAGGGGCAACCACTTCCGGCGATCCGTCCATCGCCGCGCCCGCGTGGTTGATCCGCGCCAGGATCACCTCCACCCAGTCGCTGGCCACAGCCGCTTTCAGCGCGCCCAGGTCGTGGCAGCTCACGCCGAATGTCCGCAGGACCCCCTGTTCGCGGGCCTCGGAGACAACATCCATCGTGGCCTGCATCTTCGCCGTCCAGCCCGGATCCATCAAGCTGTGCAGCAGCAGGATATCGATCACGTCGGTGTCCAGCTCGCGGCGGAAGCGCTCGATATCCGCTTTCATCCCGGCGGCGTCGCGCGTGGTGGACTTGGTCAGGATCACCACTTTTTCCCGCGGTACGTGTTTCAGCGCCTCGCGGTAACAGGGGTGCGAGCCGTACTGGTCGGCCATGTCCCAGAATGTCACACCGCGCTCGAAGCCGTGGCGGATCAACCCGACGAACTTGTCCAGCCCAAGCCGTGTCTGGTTGGAACTTTTCCGCACTCCGTGCGTACCGCTGCCGACGGCCAGCCGGCTGGTTACTATCCCCGAGCTGCCGAGGGTGACCATGTCCGTGGCGCTGCAGCCGGCCGCCGGGGCCGCGACAAGCGTGTCGAGGGAGCCGCCGGACCACGACGGCAGGGCCAGCGCGCCGGCGCCGACCAGCGCGCTGCGGATAAAGGTTCTGCGATCTATGTTTCGCATCGTCTCTGTTCTCCAGGTTGAAATGGATGCCTTGGGCTACTACCATTTATAAGGTTGAACAAAGTGTTGCGCAATCCTAAACCGGACAATTCAGTACGAAAATCTTTGCCAATCTCATTCAGCCGTGCAATATTGCGGTTTGCCGAGGTTATGAAAAAATCACAAACCGACTGATTCGACGCTGCACGGGGAAATTCGATGCCGCACATTGTCCGCACCTTTCTGGTCATCATCGCGTCTGTTACCATCCTGGTTCCCCGGTCGGTCGAGTGCGCGGTCGGGTTTACCGCCGGAGAAGCGCAAAACGGCGCGGTAATCGAGGCACGCGCCGGTAACTGGGGCTTGACGATCGTAAAATCCCCCTGGCGGATGAGCCTGGTGCGCGACGGCGAGGTTATCGCGGCTACCGCACCCGGCGAGGCCGGATCGGCGACAATCGATGGCCGACGGATAACTTTCGACGCGGTGGAGGACTGGCTGGTCCAGGGTGACGGTCTCTGGCTGCAACTGGCGACCTCCGACCCGCAAACGCAAGCGATCATGACTGTCACCCCGTTCGAGGACAACGCGTTCGTCCGGGTCTGGCTGGAGGGCGAGCCGCTCTGCGGCCAGATCGAGCAGGTCTGGGAGCTGGAACCCGGTGGACACTGGTACGGGGGGAATATCACCAGCACTCACAACTGGCCCCTGGAGACCGGCGAAATCGAGCTGGACCCGTTCCTGTCGAGCAGCAACCAGACCACACCCGGATGGCTGACCTCCTCGGGCGCGGGCTTTTTCGTACCCACCTACCAGCCGATGGGCTTTGCGATCAACCGTGACTCCGACGGCCGGTTCCGGTTTAATGTCAAGCAGACGGCGCACCTGGAATACCGCCTGATCGCCGGTTCCGATATTGTCGAAGCTTTCGACACGTTCACCTCTCTGGCCGGGCGGCCGCGCACTGTACCGCCGCGGGGATATTTCGCCAGTCCGATTTTCAACACCTGGATCGAGTTCCATCTCGACGTGAACCAGCAGGACGTGCTGGAGTACGCCAACACGCTGAGGAAAAATAAATTCGGCTGCGACGTGTTCATGATCGACGACCGCTGGCAGGCGCACTACGGCGACCGGGTGTTCGATCCGGTCAAATTCCCCGAACCGGAAATGATGGCCGACAGCATGCACGCCCTGGGATTCAAGCTGATCCTCTGGGTCACCCCTTTCGTCGATTTCGACGCCGATAATTTCGCCCACCTCAAACAGCGCGGCTGGCTGGTGCGTGAGTCCGACGGAGTCACTCCGGCGGGTATCGAGTGGTGGAACGGGACCAGCGCCCTGGTGGACCTTTCCAACCCGGAGGCTTTCGGCTGGTATGTCGACCAGCTCAAGGGCCTCCAGCGGCGCTTCGGGATCGACGGGTTCAAGCTCGACGCCGGCGACGCCGGGTTTTTCAAGCCGGACTTCGTCACCTTCGGCAATGTCAGCCCCAACCGCTACACCGACCTGTTCGCCGGGGTCGGCACCCATTTCCTGATCAACGAGTACCGGGTGAGCTGGCTGATGCAGGAGGAGGGACTCGTCCAGCGACTGCGCGACAAGAATAACAACTGGAGCCGGAGGTCTGGATTGGGCTCGCTCGTGCCCCACGGCATGAGCGAGGGACTGATCGGTTATCCCTATTTCTGCCCGGACATTATCGGCGGCGGCCTGGACGGCGATTTTATCAGCGCCGAGTTCAAGGGCATGGACCCGGAGCTGTTTATCCGCTGGACCCAGGCCAGCTGCCTGATGCCGATGATGCAGTTCAGCTACGCCCCGTGGAATCTCGACCGGCGGTCCGCTGAAATCTGCCGCCGCTACGCCGAGCTCCACGAACAGTTCGGCGACTATATCTACCGGCTCGCGCTCGACGCTCAGCAGACCGGCCGGCCAATCGCCAGGCCCCTGTTTTTCCTGGACCCGGCCGATGAAATCACTTACGGTATCTCCGACCAGTTCATGCTCGGCGACAGCGTACTGGTGGCGCCCGTGCTGGAAAAAGGTATCCGGGCGCGGGATATATACCTCCCCAGGGGGCAATGGAAGGACTTCCACAGCGGCGAAACCCATCTTGGACCGAAACAACTCAACGGGCACCCGGCCCCGCTGGACATACTGCCCCTATTCCTGCGCCAGAATTAGATTTCCCCGAACCGGCCGAACAATCAACAGGAGCCAGTTACCATGTTCTGCACCAGAATTTCCGTAGTCACTTCGACCATTGTTACCATGATGCTTACCGCTCTTTTTGCCTGCGGTTCATCTTCGGGCGGGCGGGTGCTCGAAGACGAGCAGATCAGGGTGGAACTGACCCCGTCCGGAGGCCTGCAAGTGAGTCTCAAGGCTTCCGGCGGAGAGGTGCCGCTCAGCACGGGTAAGAATGCCGCGTTCGCCCTGGTGGATTCGGACGGCAATCTGGTGGAGCTGATGCCGTCCTCGGTTGAAAGCTACCAGGCTCCGGCGGACGATGAGTTCGGGCCGGGAGAGGGGCTGAAGGTTGAGATGCAACCGGTTGGAAGCAGCCCGCTTTCCGAACTGAAGGTGCGGGTGGAAATCCGTCTTGTTGATAAAAAACCCGGCGTGATTGTCTGCCGGGCCGATATCTCAGGACTGGACAGTGCTGCGATGGCCCGGCTGGGAGGAGTCAGTTTCTACCGGCTGAACCTCCGCGCCGACCTGGCCGACCCCCAGGCGGCCCCCCATGATTTTTACCTGTTTCAGGGAGCGGGTTACCAGTGGGGCAAGTGGCACACCCGGATCGAGGTTACCGAGGACTACGCGGCCGAAAACTGGACTGTCCGCCATCTGCCGGAACAGCGCGAGGGCGGAGGCTATCCGTTTAACTACCTCTGGACCGCCGGTGCCGGCCTGGCCCTGGCCCAGATCGATACGGTGCACCACGTGATGTCGCTGCCGGTAAATACCGGTCCCGACGGCTCGGTGACAATCTCGCTGGACAGACCCGCCGAGTTCATCCGGCCGGACGAAACAGGCGCCGAGCCCGGGCTGCCGGTGATGGTGGGCGCGTTCCGCGGTGATTTCTATGCGCCGTTAAAAGCCTACGGAGCCTTGCTTGAGCGGGGTCCGTTCACGTTCGCCAAAGTCCCGCCGGACGCATACGAGCCGATCTGGTGCGGTTGGGGATTCGGCCGCGATTTCACTCCGCAGGACATCTATAAAACCCTGCCGGCTGTCCGTGATCTGGGGATCCCCTGGGTGGTGATCGACGACGGGTTCCAGCAGAGTATCGGAGACTGGCCGCTGATCAAGGAAAAATTCCCCCGCGGTGACGCCGACATGCGGGCGCTGGTGGACAGTATCCACGCCGCCGGGTTCAAGGCCAAGCTGTGGTGGGTGCCGATGAACGTCCAGAGCACCGACCCGCTGATCGAGGAACATCCCGACTGGGTGGTGCTGGACAGCGAGGGCCGGGAAAAACGCGAGGACTGGTGGGATGTGTCCCAGCTCTGCCCGGCGTATCCTCCGGTAGTGGAGCAGCAGAAAGAGCTGGTGAGGCGTTTCCTTGAAGACTGGGATTACGACGGATTCAAGATGGACGGCGGCTGCCTGGGGATGGTGACCCCGTGCTACAACCCGGCCCACGGCCACAAGCACCCCGAGGAGTCGTGCCGGGCGGTGGCCTCGTTCTTCCAGGCGCTGCAGCAGGAAGCCGAGCGGATCAAGCCGGGCGCGGTAATGGAGGTCTGCGAATGCGGCCTGCCCCACGATCCGTTCAAGATGCAGTTCTACAACCAGCAGGTCTCCGCCGACCCTGTCTCCAGCGATCAGGTCCGCGCCCGGATCAAAACCTACCGCGCTCTGCTGGGAGATGACGCCGCTCTCTACGGCGACCACGTGGAACTCTCGACCGGGCCTTATCCGGGCGATGGAGTCGAAGTCAGAGAGGTCGGCAGCGATTTCGCCAGTACGCTCGCCCTGGGGGGAGTGATCGGCAGCAAGTTCACCGGTCTGGCCGACTCTCCCGGTGAGGACGAGCGCAAAAGACATCTCGGAATCCGCAGCCACTGGCGGCACTGGTTTGAGCTCTCTGACCGGCTCCGTCTCCACGAGGGCACCTACCTCAACCTCTACGATATCGGCTGGGACCTTCCAGAGACGCACGTGGTGGCCCGCGGCGACACGCTCTACTACGGGATTTTCGCCCAGGGGTTCGACGGTAAGGCAGAACTGCGGGGCCTGGAACCCGGCAGACAATACCTGCTGACCGACTACTCCACCGGCAAGGAACTGGGCCGGCTGGCAGCCACCGGACACGATACGTTCGAGTGCAGCGTGGACGGTAACCTGCTGGTGCGGGCCGCTCCGGCGGAGTGAGATGTCTCACGTGTTCCCGGACAGAGACCTTGATAATATTGTGCCTGGGGGTTATTTATCTCCTTTTTCCGTCTGTCGCAGGCAGCCGTATGTAAATTATCAAAACAAGGATCGAGTAATGACGCCGCATCTGATTGCCCCCCACGGGGGCGAATTGTCCGAATTAATAGTTGACCGGCAGCGGGCCGATGAGTTAAAAACCGGCTCCAAAGATTGGTCCGAATGGAACCTGACTCCCCGTCAGCTCTGCGATATCGAACTGCTGATGAACGGCGGGTTCAGCCCGCTGGCCGGGTTCATGAACCGCGAAGACTACGAAAAAGTCTGCTCGGACATGCGCCTGGCCGATGGAACTCTCTGGCCGATCCCGGTTACACTGGATGTGGATGAGCAGACCGCCTCCTCGCTGGAACCAGGATCCATGCTGGCGCTGCGGGACATGGAGGGCGTGATGGTGGCCGTGCTGGAAATTCAGGACGTCTGGCAGCCCGACCGCGCCGAAGAGGCCCGCCGGGTATTCGGCACCGACAACCCGGAGCACCCCGGTGTGAACCACCTGCACTACATGTCGCACCCCTGGTATGCAGGCGGAAAGCTCCATGGCATCCAGCTGCCTCATCATTACGATTACAGGGAACTGCGCCAGGGTCCGCGCGAGGTGCGCGAACGCTTCAGCGCTCTCGGCTGGCGCAAGGTGGTGGCGTTCCAGACCCGCAACCCCATGCATCGCGCCCACCAGGAACTAACTTTCCGCGCCGCCAGGGACCTGGAAGCCAACCTGCTGATCCATCCCGTGGTGGGCATGACCAAGCCGGGAGACGTGGACCATTACACCCGCGTACGCTGCTACCAGGCGATTCTGAAAAGCTATCCCTACAACACTGTTTCGCTCAACCTGCTGCCGCTGGCGATGAGGATGGGCGGCCCCAGGGAGTGTGTCCTGCACGCGATTATCCGCAAGAACTACGGCTGCACGCACCTGATTGTCGGGCGAGATCACGCCGGTCCGGGTTCCGACTCCAGCGGCAAGCCGTTCTACGGCCCGTACGACGCCCAGGAGATGCTGAAAGAGTACGAGCAGGAACTGGGAATAGGGATGGTGCCGTTTAAGATGATGGTTTACGTGAAGGACCGCGATGAGTACATGCCGGATGACGAGGTCCCCGAGGGAGCCAACGTTTACAACTTGAGCGGCACCCAGCTCAGGGACCGGCTCTCCAAAGGCACGGATATCCCGGACTGGTTTTCGTTTCCCGACGTGGTCAAGGAGCTGCGCAAAACCTACCCGCCCCGGCGCAAGCAGGGATTCACCGTCTTTTTCACCGGACTTTCGGGCAGCGGCAAATCAACTGTGGCCAACGTGCTGATGGTCAAGCTGATGGAGATGGGCGGCACGCGGCCGATCACCATGCTCGACGGGGATATCGTGCGCAAGAACCTCAGCAGCGAACTGGGGTTCAGCAAGGAGCACCGCGATATAAACATCCTGCGGATCGGCTACGTGGCCGGCGAAATCACCAAGAACGGCGGCATCGCGATCTGCGCGCCGATTGCCCCCTACGACAGCATCCGCAAGCAGGTCCGCGCCGAAATCGAGCCGCTGGGCGGGTTCCTGCTGGTCCACGTTTCGACGTCGCTCGAAGTCTGCGAGCAGCGCGACCGCAAGGGTCTCTACGCCAAGGCCAGGGCCGGGATTATCAAGCAGTTCACCGGCATCTCGGACCCCTACGAGGAACCCGCCGACGCCGAGATCGTGCTCGACACCGGCGAACTGACCGCCGAGGAAGCCGCCCAGCAGGTGATTCTATCTCTCGAAAAAGAAGGCTACATCGGCCCGATGGAGAACGACGAATGAGCCGGCGGCTGGAATTCGACGCCGAACTGCTCGGCAAAATCCTGCCGGAGATTATCGGTATCGCCAGGGGTGCGGGAGTTAAGACCGTTGCCTTCCAGCCATCCGCGGGCGGCACCGTGGAAACCAAGAGCGACGGCTCCCCAGTCACGCTGGCCGACAGGACCTCCCACGAGCATATCATGGATGGTCTCGCCAAGCTGGAGCCAGGGCTGGTGGTAATCAGCGAGGAGGGTGACCTCGACGGGGTCGAGTCCGGCTCCTGCGAGCAGTTCTGGCTGGTGGACCCGCTGGACGGAACCAGGGACTTCCTGGCCGGGCTGGACGAATACACGGTCAATATCGCGCTGGTGGAGGACGGCAACCCGATCATGGGCGTGGTAGTGGCCCCGGCAGGCGGAACCGCCTATTTCAGCGCCCGCGCCCTGGGAGCCTGGAAACAGATTTCCGGCTCACCTGCCCAGCAGATTTCCGCAGCACCAAGTGGTGACAGCCTGCGGGCCGCGATCAGCCGCTCGCACAGCTCCAAATCCACCGAGGAGTTCCTGGCCCGCCTGGGGGCTACAGAAACGCTGCGCAGCGGCAGTTCGATCAAAATCTGCCTGGTGGCCGAGGGCGCGGCCGATATCTATCCCCGGCTCGGCCCCACCAGTATCTGGGACACTGCCGCCGGCGTGGCCGTGGCCCGCGAAGCGGGCTGCGAGGTGACCGACCTGGATGGGAATCAACTTGGATTCGACCCGGCTGACGGGATTCTGCAGCAGGGCTTTCTTGTAACCCGGCCGGAGTTACTGGAGAAGGCGCTCGAGGCGCTGAAATAATCTCGAAAGCTGCGCAATTTAAAGTCCAGGCACACTTATTTGCCCAGCCGGTTGGCGGCCTCGAACACCTCGCCCTCATCGGCCCCGCCGGCTGTGGCAAACAGCTTGCCCACCTGGCTTAGTTTGGAATTGCCCCGCTAAAATGGACACTAAGTTAAACACTTTTTCCCAAATCAACCGCTCTCTTCCTTCATCACCCTGTGCAGTACGTTTCTCAGTTCCTCAATCTTGAACGGCTTTGGCACAACACCTCTGAACCCATAATCGTGATAGTTGGCCATCACAGGATCGTTGGAGTAGCCGCTCGATACTATTGCTTTTACTTTCGAGTCTATTTCCTTCAACTTCTCGATCGTCTCCTTGCCTCCCATGCCGCCGGGAATCGTCAGGTCCAGAATCACCGCATCAAACGGTTTGCCGGAGTCCTTTGCCTGCTCGTACATCTCGATGGCCTGAGTACCATTTTTGGCGCATTCCGCCTCATGCCCTATGTGCTCCAGCATCCTGATGGCCACTTCACGCACTTTACGCTTATCATCCATCACCAGAACCCTGCCCTTGATTACGGCGGTTTCCACCCGCTCTTCTTCTTCTCTCTCTGCCTGCTCGGCTGAAGCAGGAAGATAGATCTGGAAAGTTGTCCCGATGTCACGCTCACTCTCCACGGCAAGATGACCACCGTGCCTCTTGACGATCGAATACGATGTGGTAAGCCCGAGTCCACTCCCTGTCTGCTTGGTCGTGAAATAGGGATCGAATATCCTCGGTAGATGTTCTTCAGGTATGCCGGTCCCCTGATCCTTGATCGTTATCCTTACATACCTTCCCTCAGCCAGCGGCAAAACATCCTCGGAGCTGACAGCAACGTTCTTAGCCCGGACGCTGATCGTCCCGCCCTCCGGCATGGCCTGGTCGGCGTTGATTATAATGTTGTCGATCATCTGGCCGATCTGACCCGCATCAACCTCGCAGGGCCAGAGGTCTTTTGAGATGTAATGCCTGCATTTTACATTGGAACCTCTAAGAGAGAATTCTGTAGCCTCTATTATCAATCCTGAAATCGAGGTCGTCTCCTTAACCGGTTCTCCACCTTTCGAGAAAGTCAGTAGCTGCTGGGTCAAATTCGTCGCTTTCAAGCTGGCCCTCTCAGCTTCGACCAGTACCTCCCTGGTCTTCTTAACGTCTTCGCCTGCAAATATATTTGCCAGGGATATATTACCCAGAATAACTGTCAGGATATTGTTGAAATCGTGGGCGATCCCACCGGCAAGAACACCGATGGATTCAAGCTTGGAGGCTTTGATACGCTCTTCTTCGAGTTGGTTGCGATCGGTGATGTCGAAGGCGAAGTGCAAGTACAAATCCTCTGTTACTGGTATCCAGTAGGCATCCCATAATATGCCTAACGCCCATACTTCTATATGTTGAGATTGGCCTGTCTCCCACACTTTTGGAGCTAAACACCAGGGACAAGGGTCTCCTCGTTGCCCAATTGTCGAAAAGCATTGAGTGCAAGGATCGGCACCACCATCTCTGGCAATTCTATTGGATATTACAACTTCACGAGTAGAGACTCGCAACAACATTACAAAACCTGGAAATCCATCCAGAAGAATTTTGTTCAATCTAATTTCCTGTTGCAGTTTCTCCTCGGCCCGCTTGCGCTCGGTGATGTCCTGAATAGTTCCAATCATACCGGTTGGTTCACCTTTTTCATCTAACACAACCTCTCCCCTCGAGTGAACAATAATTTCCTTTCCATCTTTACGGATGACCCTGTACTCCATATCGTAGGGATCACGGGTCTTCATCGATTTTTCCACCCCGTCTTTTACCCGCTCGGAATCATCAGGGTGCAACATTACCAGTAACCATTGCAATGATGGTACTATTTCCTTGGGTTGATATCCAAAGATACGGTAAGTTTGATCTGACCATACCGCCTCATCGGTATGCGCATCCCATGCCCAACTGCCAACTTTTGCAACGTCCTGGGCCTTGACCAGATATCTCTCGCTCTCCCGCAGCGCCTCCTCTGCCTGCTTGCGCTCGGTGATTTCGCTCTTAAGTTCTTCATTCGTCCTTTTCAAGTCTGCTGTACGTTCTTCAATCAGTTGTTCCAGCCCTTCACGATGTTTTCTCAATTCCTTCTCTGCCGCATTTCGGCTGTTCTCATGGGCACGGATACGCCGATCTGCAACTGCTATACCCAATAGCCCTAAAAGCCAGATAACACTGAGCTCATATAGCAGAGACGTTTTCATCTTTTTGGCCTGTGCCAGGTGGGGAGCCATCGGTACTGAAACACTGATACCACCCCTGATATCACCTGCAGAATAACCTTGAGCAGCATGGCATTTAAGACACCTTTCCTCGGTTATCAAAGGCCGCATCATACGCATGTGTGCTTTACCCTCGATGAACGCGATAGAACTGACTTCCGCCTCCCCTCTTTCAAATGCTTCAAGTGCTGTCCTCTCCCATGGATCAGGGGCATTTTCCGGCCGGATCAGCTTAAGGCTCGTGATATGGCCACGAAGCCCATTTTCACCAAGTGAAAGTTCATTGACTTGGCGTGTCATGCAGGCAGGATTTATCAAGGTTAAACGCTTTCCGGAAGAAGCCGTAATATCACGCTCCTCAACATGGGAAAGATATGGATTGGGAGGTGTCTCTTCTGTTATCGGTACATAAACACCGCCATGCCTCGCTGCCCAACGCCGGTACAATAAGTCCTTGCTAAAAGCGACTTTTGCTTCCAAAAACGCATCCTCATTATTATTATTCTCCACTTGAATAAATCCCCGCCATAACGCTGCGCCAATTATCAATGTCCAGAAAACTGCAACACTCAAAATCAAAGGTCTGAGATGATGTGGCCAGGTTAGGAACACTTTGCTTTCTTTCCCCATGGTGCTACTCTCCCATTCCTGTCTCTGGATGTATTACCGACATTCACCATATCAAAGTTGATAGAGGTTATCTAAGCCGATATTCAGCCGAATTAACCCGGCGATCATGGTGATAATAATAAAAAGGGCAATTAAACCGAAAATTGTGGCCATAATAGTCATCGAAGCCTCCTGGCGGGGATTAAAGAAGAAGAAAGGGATGCACAAATTTTACGCAGCTACATTCCATACTTCCTGTAGCAGGTTATTTATAAGCCTTTCGGATTGTTGTAACTGCTCGGTGGTTATTGAATGCGAGGGTTTCAAGCCGCATGGGGGCAGGTCGGGGAGGATAAAAACAAAAGCCCCCGTTGCCTACTTGCGGGAGTAACCTTCGCTGACTGCCACATCAGGACGGACTACCGTTTTCGGCAACAGGGGAACCTTGAGATGGCCAAGGTTACCCCTATAAAAAAAACGGCAATCCATTGTTACTTCCTAACGTGGCAGTTTTGTATTGATAATACTGCGCATCAGAAGAAGCAAGAGGAAGTTGCCATTCCTTGCTGTCACTCTTTTCCACTGATTCTAATTTTATTGATATGTATGCCCATGCGACTCTATTTCATTCTTCCGGCCTCCTTAATCCGTTTTTGATATATTCCGCAATAAATTGTTAATTGGAAAATGGGAAATTACTCGTCTAACCGATCAACTGCCTGCCCGTTTTCTGCTGTCCGAATCCAATGGCCGTAGATGTCCACCGTCATCTGAATGCTGGCATGGCCCAACTGTTCTTTGACATAAACCGGACTTTCACCCTGGCTAAGCAGGTGACTGGCAAAAGTGTGCCTGATGTCGTGGAACTTTCGGTAGCGGACTTTAGCCCTTTTTAGCAACCTTATCCCAGGGTGCGACTCCCCCATTCCTGTCGCTGGATGTATAACCGACATTCACCATATCAAAGTTGATCTAAGTTATCTAAGCCTGTTTTTTCGATTTTGAAGCCACGTTTTCACCTTCCCGTCTCAACCCCTTGGCCGCACTTGTCATTGCCGCAAATATTACTCCTTATCAACAGGATGGCCGATTGCGTCAGGACTCGCTCCCCCCGCGGCCGGCAGGCGAGTCCTCTCCAGGGAAACCGCCCCGTCCTCCAGGACGAACAGATGGTCGGCCAGCCGCTCCATTTCGCTCCGGCTGTGGGTGACGTGCAGGGTGGTCACCCGGCTCTGGCGGCGCAATTCCACCAGCAGCCGGCACATCTCCTCATGGGTTTCGTCATCCAGGGCGTGCAGCGGTTCGTCCAGGCAAAGGACCCGGGGCCGGATGGAAAGGGCCCGTCCCAGGGCCACCCGCTGAATTTCGCCTCCGCTCAGACCGGCGGGCTTGCGCTCCAGCAGGTGTTCGATCCCGAGCATCTCGGCCAGTTCCGCCACCCGCCGGGCCACTTCATCCGGCTGATGCCGGCGGATTGTCGGTCCCAGGGCGAGGTGCTCCCGGACGGTCATGGTGGTAAACAGGGCCCCGTCCTGGGGCACGTAGCCGATGCCGCGCTCACCGGGTTTCAGCCGGGTCACGTCGCGCCCCATCAGGCAAACGGTGCCCGAGCGCACCGGGCGGAGCCCGCAGATGCCCTCGAGGATGGTGGTCTTGCCGCTGCCGGTCCTGCCCATCAGCACCCCGTAGCCGCCGGTGGGGATTTCGAAGGACACTCCCCGCAGGGAAAACCCGCCGGCGTCGAGATCCAGTTCGTTCACCGATATCATAGGCGCAACAGCTTTCCAAACGGCGCATCCCTGCCGTAGATGCGCACGATTACCAGTACGGCGGCCGCACAGAGGACCATCAGCAGCGAAACCGCCACCGCCGCTTCGATGTTCCCCACGGTCAGCTCCAGAAAGATAGTGGTCGGCAGCACTTCGGTTTTCATCCGGGTGGCCCCGGAAAAAATCAGTATCGGGCCGAATTCACCCAGGGCCCGGGCCCAGGCCAGGCTGGCCGCGGTGAGCAGTCCGCGCCGGGCCTGGGGGAAAACCACGATCCAGAACGCCTGTGCACGGCTGCAGCCCAGAGTGAGGGCCACCTGCTCCTGGCGCTGGTTGATCTGGTCGAAAGTGACCTGCATGGTGCGCACGGCAAAGGCGCAGGCCACCATGAACTGGGCCAGGATCACGCTGGGTATCTCGTAGGTCACCTTGACCAGGCCCTGGAACAGGCGGCCGGCCGGGGTCTGGAACAGGATCAGCAGGCTGAGTCCAATCACCAGGGGAGGCAGCACGATCGGGATGTCCATCACCGCATCGATCACCACCTTGCCGCGAAACTGGAAGCGGCTCATCAGGTAACCGATCGGCACCGCCACCCAGAGGGACATCACCGTGGTGATGGTGCACGAACAGAGGCTGAGCCAGATGGCGTAGCGGATTTCAGGACTCCTGAAGGAGGCCAGAAAATGCGAAGGGGTGGTAAAGGTGGCGTCTGCCACCAGCATGGCGACGATGATCAGGATGTAGCTGGAACCCAACAGGATCAGGCAGAAAAAGAAGACCCTGTCCGATGGCGGCCGGTAGCCCTCCGGGGCCTTGTCCGGCGCGGCGGTCATTGTGCTTTCACCAGCCACTCGAACCCCGCTTGCCTGAATCGTTTTTCCGACTGGGCCGAGCGGATGGCCCGGACCAGCCGGGAGGTCAGCCGGGGATAGCCGGTTTCGGCGGCCACGCCGATAGGCTGCACCGCCAGGGCCGACCGGTGGTCGATCGGCACTATCCCCAGCAGGTCCCTGACCCTGGACAGGTTGGCTTGGTAGACGATGACCGCGTCCAGGCTGCCCGTGCGCAGCTGGTTGACCAGCAGGTCGGCCGTGGGTGTCCGGGAGTTGACGTTCTTCATCACCGCCTGGTAAATACCCAGCTCCTTCAAGAGCTTCGCGGTCAGCGCCCCCAGGGCGCTCTGCTGCGTGTTGGCCACGCCCAGACGGAGCCCGGGGCGGGCCAGATCATCCAGTGACTTTATCCCGAGGGGATTGCCCCAGGCCACCGCGATCACCATCGGGGTGCTGGAAATATCCTCGGTATCCAGAAAGATGTCGGCCACTTCGGTCATGAACGACACGTCGCAGGCAAAGTAGGCGTCCGGCCGCTCCCCGGCCTTCATCTGGGCCACCAGGATGCCGCAGCCGTTGTAGACGGTGGTGACGGTCACCCCTTCGCGGCTGGAAAACTCGGCTACAGTTTCCTTGATCGCCAGCCGGTTCACCCCGCCGCTGAAGAGGACGATCTCGGGGTGCTCGCTCCACCGGTCACCTCCCGGGGCCGGCTCGAACCCCCAGTTGGCGAAAACCCTCTGGCCGCGTTCGGGCGCGCCCAGATAACGGCAGAAACGCAGGGCCGCAGCCGGGTTCCGGCAACTGGTGAGCACGCCGATCACCACCTCGGTGGCCGCCCCGTCGAACAGAGGCACCCGGACCGCTTCGATCTCTTCGTATTGGTTGGCGGTGGCGTCCCAGATCACCCCGGCGTCGACGGCCCCCAGCTTGATGTCGTTGGCGATTTCGGTCACGGTGGGCTTGTAGACAACTGCGGCCTGCTCGATCTGGTGCCAGAGGCCGGTCTGCTCGAGCAGCTTCCTGGTCTTTCTGCCGATGGAAGCGGCTTCTGGATTGGCCAGGGCCAGGCGCACGCCGCCGTCGAGCAGATCCTCCACCGAGCGGATGTTCTTCGGGTTGCCCCGGCGGACCCCGATTACCGGGCGCAGCACGGCCAGGGGAACCGATTCTGCCACCAGGCCCCGGGCGCGGGCCGCATCGAGATAGCTGCGGTCGGCAGCCAGGTAAAGGTCTCCCGTGCGGGCGATGGCCAGATTGCTCAGCAGCGTGCCCGACCCTCCGTACTGGAGCTGGACCCGCACCCCGTAGGTCCGCTCGTATCGGGCGGCCGCTTCGGCTACCGGCAGCTTGATCCCGGCCGCGCAGTAGAGCACCAGTTCGCCTGCCCCGGGGCCGCTGGTTTTATCTTCCTGCTTCCAGAAGAGCAGGGCCGCGCAGCCGGCCACGATAAAGAGGGAAATACCGAAAATCTTCCAGAAAGTGTTCATCAGCCGGTTCACTCCGCTGCGATTGCCGGAAAGACGGCGAGCGATTTTGTGCACTCCCGGAGGCCGCACGAAGCTACAAAATACCTCAATGCCGCACTCCGGGCAACACAATGCAGAGGAGGGTAGCCGGTGCAAGGGCCGCGGGGTGCCCCGGAGTGAGGAAGGGTCCGCAGGCGAGGCGAAATCCCGGAAAAAACACCGCCGGCCACAGATCAAAGCAGGTTGAACGGTACTTTCAGCTTGAGGTAGACGTTCCTGCCCGGACTCATCGCATAGCCCTTGTAGGTGTCGAGGAAGTCCCGATAGTCTTCGTCGGCAAGGTTGAGCACACCCAGGTTGACCGTCAGCCGGTCCCTGCCGGCGTCGATATCGAAACCCACGTCCAGGTTCAACAGGGTATAAGAGCCGGTAGAAGCCACGCCGAAGGGAATGGAAATATCGAACTGGGAAAACGGCTCGTAGAGTCCGGCCGAACGCTTGGACCGGGTGTGCCTGAGATTGAACTCGACCCTCAGGTTTTTAATCCCGCCCAGGCTCCGGCGCGAAAAGATGAGGGTGGAGCCGTACCTGTCCGGCGGCATCAGGGGCAGTTCGGCCCCGGTACGCTCATTTTCCCCGTTCACCGCCGCAAAAGTGTTCTCCCAGGCCAGCCAGGAAAGGATGGACCACTTGACCGACAGGTCGAAGCCCGTGAGCAGGGCGTCGGTCTGCCGGGTGCGGTATACCGGCAGGTCCTTGACGTTTTCGGCGATTGCCAGAGCGGGATCGTTGAGCAGAAAAATGTAGTTGTCGATCGAATTGCGATAAACGGTGGCGGAAGCTTCGAGCCGGGGGGAGCGCCACCTGAGGGACAGGTCGGCGTTGAGCGATGATTCCGGTTCGAGACGGGGGTCGCCCAACTGGAAGGCGAGAACTCCGCCGTGTTCGCCGAATGCGTGCAGCTCGAACACGTCGGGCGCCCGGAAGCCGCGGCCGAGGTTGAAAGCGGCCGCCAGCTCTTCGACCGGCCGCCAGCTCCCGCCGAAAGATGCGGCCATCGAGTTGTAGCTGTTTTTCAGGTCTCCCGCGGATTCCCCGGCCCCGTAGTCCGGCAGTTTGAGGTTCGGGTTGGCCCGGGCTTCGACCCGCCGGTGGTCGAATCGCAATCCGGCCGAAAAACTCCAGCGCTTCAGCAGGGCCTCCTCGAAGAGGTAGACTGCATAGTTGCGGATTTGGGCGCTGGGGGTGAGCGGTTCGGCCCCGCTGGTGTTCTGATCGTGGAAGGCGAATTCGGTGCCGAAAGTGCCGGAAAAGACTTCACCGGCCGTATGCAGGCCCTCCAGGCGCAGGGTGTAGACCTCGCGCCCCATTTCCCTGACGATGGCCCCGGGCAGCTCGCTGCGGCCCTTGCCGGGCGGATTGGCCTGGCGCAGATTGCGCTGGTAGTTGAACACCGGCCTGAAGTTGATCGGTCCGGCTGCGAAGCGGGCCTCCACCCGCAGTTCGTCGTTTTCCAGATTGTTGCCCAGGGCTCCTCCGCTGGGCAGGAGGAAATTGCCCTCGTTGCGCCAGAAATCGTAATGCACGGCCAGCGTGGCGGTGGGAAACAGGTAGCCCAGTCCCAGGGCGCCGGTGAGCTGGTCGAAATCGGTGTGGTCCAGCTCGCCGCTGAACCTGGGGTCGCCCCTGACGCCCGTCTGGCCGAAAGTGGGAACGGAGGGGCTGTTGAGGTTGCCCGCCGAGCGTCTGGTGAGGATCCCGTAATAACCCAGGCCGCCACGGGCGCCCTCCAGTTTCAACTGCCCGGTCACCTCGCCGTTGTTCGCAAAATACTGCCCCGTGGCGGCCCCGCGCAGTTCGGCCGTACCGGCCGGGGCGACGGGAACCAGCGGGGGGATCACGTTGATCACCCCGCCCAGTGCGTCCGAGCCGTAGAGCACGCTGGCCGGCCCGCGCACCACTTCGATCCGGCCGGCGTTCATCGGGTCCAGGTACGGCGCGTGGCGGACACCGAACTGCTGGTACTCCATGGCCACCCCGCTGTAAAGCACCCGTACCCGCTGCCCGCTCAGGCCCCGAATCACCGGTTTTCCCATGTTGGAACCGGTGGCCACCACGTCCACCCCGGCGATACTCTTCAGGGTCTGGCCCAGCGACCCGGTCCATTCGCGCTGCAGCGTCCGGCCGGCCAGCACATCCACCGCCTGGGTCGCCTCCAGCGGAGCCTGCGCCCTGGGGGTGCCGGTGATGGTGACCGCCTCCATCTCGATCAGGCTCAACTCGAGGGTTATCTCGAGCCGGCTGGTTTTCCCCCGCTCCAGCACCGCCAGCCTGGTCTGAGGCGCGAAACCGGTAAAGGAAAAGCTGACCCGGAAACTACCCGACGGCAGGTTCTCCAAGGTGAAAGTGCCGTCCCGGCCGGTGACGGCCGAGCGCCTCAGCTCCGGAACGTAGACCGATGCGCCCTTGACCGGCGCCAGGTCTTCGGCGTTTCTGACCACGCCGGTGAGCGTGGAAGACGGGGTCTGCGGCTGCGGATATGACCGGCCGGGTACGGCCAGAAGGCAAAGCGCAGCAGTCAGGCAAAAAGCCCGCACAGATAAAAAAACCGGTTTGAGCCGATATTCACCATCTAAAAATTGAAACAGCAAAAGATGGTTTTCCTTTTCGATCCTGAGCGAAATTTTTCGTCCTTTTCAGCTTGCATCAAGGGGTTCCCGTCGTTTCTGTGATAAATTATCCGTTCTCATCAGAAGTATCAATGATTTGCTGGGTCTGGGCAGGGAAAAAGCAACTATTCTCCCACAGTTCATACCAGGGAGTGTCATTTTTCAGGCCGTGCAACATCTCAATCGCTCAATCCGGAGCAGAATTTCAGCAAATATCTTCTTGCTGACTGCCACCTCTGCCATTTGAAACGTAATGTGACCTTGCCCTCCAAAGTTGATCCAGTTTATAAGTTAGAGCCTGGATTAAAACTTTTGGAAAGGAGTCGAGGTCTATGGACTCGTTTTCGGGGGGGGGGCAGGTCAAGGGGTAAACGCAAAAGCTTGAGTTCTCTTATAATTAGTGGTACAGCTTTTGTGGGCAGGCCAGAGGAATATGATCAAACGGGAAGCTCTGAGAATGAGGAAGACTTTTAACCTCGGGAAAGGAAGGCTCCAAATCAGTTGCAATTACTGAGAACTACACCTTAAATTTCAACATCAAATGTCCAACATGTTCTGACGACGTACAACATCGTGCATGCTGAAATGCCGGTAATTACTGTTTAAAAGTAAGATGCGCAATAAACTCTGATTTTCGATTCCAGAAGTGGGAAAAGCCTACTGTAAAAACGAAAAGCAAGTCCTGACTAACTTGGGTCAACTTCTGATAGGGAAAAACGAGTTGAATTTTGTTTTTTTCGCAACCCTATTCCTGACTTTGGGTTTTAATGCATACTCCGCGGAGGCGAAAGCACAGAGCCCTACTGAGTCCCGGAAGGCAAAACCGTCTGTATCAGCGTTCAAAGTTGAAGGCGGTCTTACGATGGCCGTTGGCTCGATTGCTATCCCGTATTGCCAGGACGCGATCTGGCAAGTGTTGACAGATTATGAGCATCTATCCCAGTTCATTGAGGAGATGGATTCATCTGGAGTTCTGGCGGATTCGGGAAATGCGAAAATTATCTATCAAGCGGGAACCGGGAGCTTTCTGTTCTTCCGAAGACATCTGTATGTGAAGCTCATGGTTCAGGAATTCTTCCCGGACAGCATCTCCTTTTACCAACTCCACGGCCCGTTTAAAGATTATTATGGTTATTGGCATCTGACAAAGGACGAGACCACTGGAGTTACCACCACGCAGTGTATTGTAGTGGCTAAACCTGATTTTTTCGTACCAGGCTTTATTTACCGCCTGGTGATCAGTAAGAATTATCGAAAGATTTTAACAGATGTATTGACTGAAGTCGAACGCAGGGTAAAACATCCTTGAGCTTACTTTCGAACACGTACGCAGTTGGGCAAGACTATGATAGATAAGATTCAATCTGACAATAATCCCCTTAAAATAGTCCGGTATGGGCGCTATTTTAGATTTTTTAGACCTTCCGCCTGAATTTTGCTTTTCGAAGTGTATTGAGAATTCTTAAAAAACAATACGAAACGAGTTGCATTGTCTGTCATCGTTATTTTTGCTTTTATCGCTCCTGTGATTGCCAACTCTTCTTCATGGAACATCGACGCTGAGCATTCAAACATACACTTTAAAGCAAAGCGCTTCCTGATTTCACACGTCAGTGGAAGTTTCAGCGAGATTAGCGGGGTGATGATCGGCAATAACGTAGAGATTACCATCAACTTAGAATTCACCAAAGAAGCCCCCTGAGGAGTTAAAGGGGATTTCCTTTTCTGCGAGGGAACATACGGCCATAGTGTAACGGCAAGTCGGATCACTGCACCCCGAGGTGCCGCCCCCGAAAAAGTCGAGGCAGGGTAGCTGAGGTTCGCTGAGGAACAGCTTGTTGCAAGGAGCATCCTGCGGGAAAACGCGATCAGGCTCTACAGGCTGAAAAGGCACCTCTCTGAGTTTGACGAAGCTCAAGAACAACCAGCGGCGGTTTCAGGCTGAGGTTTACTCGAATTTCCAGTTGGTGATCTCTTTAAAAGCCCATTCCGGGGATTTGTCCTGGTGACAGTTATTGCACCCATTGGGGGTTCCGTTGGCCAGTGTCGATCGCGGCGACAGAAAATTGAAGCTGTGGTCACGGGAATCCCATTTCACCGCATTTTTACCGGTCTCCGGCATGTGACACTCTATGCATTTACTACCCGGGCCCTGCTCCTGATGGTGAGTATGCTCGGAGAGAGAAATTTTATAGACCGCCTGGGGTGAGTTTTCTCCGTGGCAGGAGAGACATAATGAGTTGGTGCCGGAAGATTTTACGGTAAAAGATGTATAGCGGCTGCCGTGAGAATCGTGGCAGGTAAAACAATTAATCCCGTAATGGTACATTTTGCTTTGGATAAAAGTGTTGCCTTGAACGCGGTTTTTATGCGCATTGCCATCGGCCCACAGTTCATATGAATTTTCTCCGGTCGGCCTGCCGTAATTCCAATATTGCTTCAAATCTTCCCCTGGTTTATAACCCACCGGCCAGGCATATTCCTCGAAATCTCCTTTGGGCGGCCTTCCGCTCATATGGCATTGAAAACAAATCATATTGCCCCGCTCATGGCTGAGCTTTAGCGGATTGATGATATTTCCCCCTTTTTCGTCGTCGAGATGAAGACCGCCGGGGCCATGGCACGCCTCGCAGGCGATATTCGGTTCAGCGGGAATTTTTTTTAACACATCGAAACCGGTGGTGTGGCACCCTTCACACAATTTCGAACTCGGGCGTTTATTCCATTGCCTGGGATAGATGTCTTCTGCAGCCCACCAGTCATTTTTAGGGAAATATTTAACCCATTCCTTTGTTTCAACATTCCACTGAGCAGGCAGAATATAATAATCGTCACCTATCTTTTTGGCATACCTCTGCTTGAATCTACTCCCTATCAGCATATCTACATCATTTATGGTAAAGGTGAGATCGTCATCCCGGCTGGAAAAATCTCCCAGGACGTTTTTCTCCGGGCCGCTTTTTACCACCTCCTGTTCCATCCTGGAGTGCAGAGTCGTTTTCCAGCCCGTATAATGCTGCTCATGGCAGGCTTCACAAATCTGCGAGCCTACATATAAATTATTGCCTGCCTCTGCACAGTGGCCGGAAGAAAAGGCCAGAAAAACAGGCAACAGAGTGAAACTCATTATCCCGTACATTACAGCTATCCGTCTCATCATCCGTTCCTCCATCTCCAGCCCCCCCGGGGCTAAAGGGTATCGTATCTCGCGTGATGTCTCAAAAGATGAACTGCGCTCCCAGGTAAAGAAGCAAGTCCGAGCCGCCACTTGCGCCACCACCGAGACTTCTCCCGCCTGAGGCCAGCAAGGTGAATCCCTGGTGAGTCTCAAATCTGGCGCCCAGGTTGAAAACCCACTCGCTCTCATCAAATCCGGTAGTAGAGGTACCGTAGATTTCCCCCATTAATTCGAGCCTTTCCGAGAATTCATGTCCCAGGGCAAGGCCAAATAGCAACTCATCCTCGCCGCTTGAAAGGAAAGCGTAGCCGAGTTCTCCGTTCACCGAAAGAGGACCCAGCTCTCCTGCCACTTCTAAAGGCAGGAGAAATTCCGAACCATCTTCAACGAGGCCCCGCCGGGCAGACGAAGTCGGGTTGTTGAATTCAAACTGAGGGTAGGTCGAAATATCTACTCCATGATCCTCCCGATCAATAAATCGCCATTTCACTCCCAGTGTCGAATTGCCCAATCCGTTTTTTGTCTTCCCGCCCTCGTTTTTAAGTAAAAGCCAGGGCACTTCGAACTTTAGCTGTAACCGGTCTCCCAGGCCGTAATTAATATCGAGAAGCGGGCTCTCTAAGAGATGCTCTCCCCTGTTTTTCTCTACAGTCACGGCTAGATTGATTTCCAATCGACCATCTCCCGGCGTGCCGGGATCATCGGTAAGCATAGGGGGACCGCCCTGAGCATAGACTCCTGCCGCGCCGAGGGCCAGGCAGAGAATAACGACACCGGTAAAAACAGCGATTTTCATGTGAGACGGTAGATCTGCAGAGTGCGCTCTGTACCGTTTGCAAAGGAAGCCGTTACACATAAATACCGAAACTCTCACCCGGAATCTCTCCTGAGAAATGTCCCCGTTTCTATTTAACGTTCAGGAAAGAGGTATTATTACAAATAAAAGTTTTTCGCGGTCAGGGAGAATCTACGGGGGGAATAATCTCTCTAAATCATCTTCTCAAATAGCTAATTTAGTTCATTAGAGAAACTTTTTTCAACTTTTATCAAGTCTTCTGTATGTTGTAGGTGAAATCGTGCTGCGGCAGAAGTTTTAACCGACATGTACCAGCTATGATAAAGCTCAAGCTCAGTATGTTAGGGAGGCTGCTGGGATAATGCTGTGGCTGAGTCGTTTTTCAAAACCATCGAGACCGAACTAATCCGTCAGAACACATTTTTCACCAGAGATCAGGCGAAGAAGGAAATATTTGAATATATCGAGTCCTGTTAGAACCGCATCAGGAGACATTCGACATTGGGGTACAAAACTCCAGTCCAGTATGAAGGCTTAAAAAAAGCGGCTTAATCAGGTGTCCATTTTTATGTGGCAATACCAGTCGGAGATGTACTGAATATCATTCCTCGGCTCAGAAAAAAAAGGCCCCAACAGTGAAGCTGTTGAGGCATAATCAAGGATGTTTTTGGCACATATTGGCACAAAACTGTGATTGACAACTGGTCAAATGTGCCGGGGATTAATGTAACCCGTTGAAAAATATGGTCGGGGCGACTGGATTCGAACCAGCGACCACCGGCCCCCCATGCCGGTGCGCTACCGGACTGCGCCACGCCCCGAAAACACTCGGCGGATTCCCAGGGGAAACAGCCCATAATCTATTATCTTCAACGCAGTTTGACAAGGATGTCGCCGGTATTAGCCGCGGATCAGCTCTCTGATTTCCACTAACTGGCGGCGGACATCTTCGAGCACCTGACGGTTACGCTGCTCAGCGGGCAGGGCGTCCAGCCCCTTCTTGCGCATCTGTTTGAGCTGCTGGAGCTTACGCTGCGCACCCTCGATTGTGTACATCTCCGTGTAGAGCAGGTGCTTGATCAACTGGACCACCTGGATATCGCTCTTGCGGTAGGCCCGGTTGCCGGCGCGGTTTTTCGAGGGGCTGAGGACCTTGAACTGAGTTTCCCAGTAACGCAAAACATGGGCCTTCAGATCGGTGATCTCGCACACCTCGCTGATCGAGTAGTATTCCTTATCCGGAAAAATATCGGACATGGCATCTCCGAAGTGGATATTCTCTCCCCGCGACAGGTTGGTGCGCAGGGACGTTACTCGTATTCTTTTTTGAGTTCCCGATTCATCAATTCACGGATCGCCAGCTCGACCGACTGGCCCTCGAACAGGATCCGATGGACCTGCTCCACTATCGGCATCTCCACACCCAGCTTGCGCGCCAGTTCGTATGCCGACTCTGTTGTACGGATACCCTCGGCGACAGTGCGCTCCTCTCCACCCGTTATCTCCTCCAGAGACTCTCCATGGCCGATCCGCAGCCCGACCTTGCGGTTACGGCTCAAATCGCCGGTACAGGTCAAGACCAGATCGCCCAGTCCGGAAACACCGGAAAACGTCGCGGCGCTGGCGCCCAAAGCCGCTCCGAGACGGGCGATTTCCGCCAGGCCGCGGGTGATCAGCGCCGCGCGGGTATTGGTTCCCAGACCGGCGCCCTCAATCATTCCGGTGGCGACCGCGATCACGTTCTTCAGGGAACCGCCGAGTTCCACCCCCACCACGTCATCGTGCTTGTACACCCGGAAATACGCAGTCGAAAACAGGCCCTGCACCAGTAGGGCCGCCTGCTCATCCCTGCTGGCGGCGGTAATTACTGTCGGGCGGCGCGCGGCGACCTCGCTGGCGAAACTGGGACCGGATAGAACCACGTACGCCTTGACCTTCTCTGCCGGCAGGACCTCGGCCACAAGTTCGCTGATCCTCTTCAGCGAGCCGCACTCGATTCCCTTGCTGGCGTTGACCAGCACGGTACCAACTCCGATCCTTCCGGCGGCCCCGGTCAGCACCTCGCGCATGACATGGGTCGGGCAGACCGTGACCACCACCTCGGCCCCGTCCACTGCCTGCTGAATGTCGCTGGTGGCGCCCAGGTCGCCGCTCAGCTCGACTCCGGGCAGATAGAGCTCATTACGGTGTTCGCGCCCGATCTGCTCTGCGACCTCGGCTTCCCAGGACCAGAGAACAACGTCCTTGGCCTTCGATGCCAGCAGGTCTGCCAGAGTGGTGCCCCAGCTTCCGGCTCCGATCACCGCGATCCTCATCTGGAGCCACCTCCGCGGCTGAGACGTTTTTCTTCGCCGCGAATCAGTCTGCCGATATTCGAACGGTGGGTGATGAGCACACCGCAGGCTACCAGGACCCCGAAAGCCTGGAAGACCGGAAATCCCGGCGAACTGGTGTCCATGGTCAGGAAAATCGCCGGCGGCAGGGTCAGCACTGCTGCCAGCGATGCCACCGAGACGATCCGGAACACCGCGAAAAGCGCCGCCCAGACCAGCACACAGATTCCCACCGCCGCCGGGCTGATCGCCAGCATGACTCCCGCGACGGTGGCGACTCCCTTGCCGCCCCTGAATCCGACAAACGGGCTGTATATATGTCCCGCCACCGCGGAGATACCGAGTACGCACTGCAACAGGACAGTGCTCGAAATCTGAACCGTCGAGGGCAGCCAGAATACCGTTGCGAACCCCTTTAAAATATCCACCGAAAGCACCAGCATGGCCGGCACCGTACCCATCACGCGGAACACATTCGTGGCGCCGAGGTTTCCGCTGCCGTGCTCGCGGAGATCGATCCCCTGCAGGAGACGGCCGGCCAGATAACTGGTGGGGACCGCTCCGGCAATAAATGCCGCCAGTGATACCGACAGATATATTAAGAACATGATCGCTCTGGTTTTCGTTTATCTGGTTTTGCGGTGCTGACGGCTGCCCGCGCGACGGCGCTTCGGGTTTTTCCGGACAAAATGCAACCAGACAGGAGTCCCGGGAAACGGGAACTCCTCGCGCAGCCTGTTGAGCAGGTAGCGACGGTAGTGGTCGGGCACCAGGTCCGGATGGTTGGCGAACACCTCGATCACCGGCGGCGCTTCCCCGCTCTGACGGGCTCCGTAAAAAATCAGCCTGCGTTTGCCCACAACCGGGGGTTGGAGCCTCTCGGTAGCTCTCAGCAGCACGCTGTCGAGCTGCTCCCGGGTGAGCTTGCGTTTACGCTCCTGGGCGACCTGGACCGCCAGTTCAATCAGCTTGCCGATCCGCTGGGCGGTAATCGCCGAGATAAAAATCATCGGCACATGCGCCAGGTGGGGATAGTCCGCCTTGATCCCCTTCTCGATTTCAGCGGCGGTGTTGGTTTCCTTCTCCGCCACCAGGTCCCACTTGTTCATCGCCAGCACCAGTCCCTTGCCGGCGTTGATCGCCATGTCGGCCACGCGGAGTTCCTGGCGCAGCAGGCCCTGGCCCGAATCGAGCATCAGGACCGCCACCTCGCAGCGCTCGATACAGTTGACCGTGCGCAGCATGGTGTAGTAGTCCAGCCCCCTGGCCGTTTTCATCTTGCGCCGCAGGCCCGCCGTGTCGATCAGCACCAACTCGCGGCCCTGGAACCGGATCCTGGTATCCACCGGATCGCGGGTGGTCCCGGCCACCTCGCTGACCAGCATCCGCTCCTCGCCGGCCAGCTTGTTGACCAGCGAACTCTTACCCACGTTGGGTCTGCCGACAACGGCCAGGTGGATCGCCTGGTCGGTCTCGTCGGTATCGGTATCGGGCCACCGCCCAATGGTGTCCACCAGCAGGTCGAGCAGGTCTCCGCTGGCGTTGCCGTGCAACGCGGAAACCGCTATGACGTGCTCGAACCCCCAGCGCTGGAACTCGCCTGCGGGAAACCGTCCCTTGAGGTCCGATTTATTGACCGCCAGAACTACCTGCTTGCCCGTGCGGCGAAGGTAGCCGGCCAATTCCTCGTCACCGGCGGTGGGCCCCTCGCCGGCATCCACCAGGAACAGCAGCACGTCGGCCTGGCTGATCGCGATATCGACCTGCACGCGCAGCTCATCGCCGAACTCCTCGCCGACCGCATCCATGATCCCGGCGGTGTCGATCAGGGAAAACACGCGGCCGTTCCAGTCCACCTGGCCGTAAATCCTGTCGCGCGTCACTCCCGGGGTGCTGTCAACTATCGCCACCCTCCTGCCGACAAACCTGTTGAACAGTGTCGACTTGCCCACGTTGGGCCTGCCGATAACCGCTACCCTGGGAAGCGATCTCACGACTAACCGACCCTCCTAAAGCCTGACAAGCCAGATATCGCTCTTGTACTTGTCGACAATTTCCCGGGCCACCTCGTGGGCGTCGCCGCTGCTGCTGTACTGTCCGATCCGTACCCGGTGCCAGCGGCCGCTGTCGAGATCGACTTGTTCCACCCGCGAGTCGTAACCTTTATTTCTGTAAAATTCCGCCAGCTTGTTGGCGTCCTCGAGAGTGGACCAGGAAGCTACCTGGATAGTGTAGTCGCCGGGTACTGATTTGAACGCCTTCTCCACCGGTTCCGGCTCCGGTTCGGGTTCCGGCTCCGGTTCGGGTTCGGGCTCCGGCGCGGGCGCGGGCTCGGGTTGCTGGACCTGTGCCTGCGGCTGGGGCTGGGGAGCAGGCTCCTCTTTTTTGCCACAGGCAAAAGCCAGCACCAGCAATGAGAGACAGACTGCCAGTAAGATCCTGTTCATCGGGCACTCCGTGGTTTGAGAGAAAGCACAGGGGTAAAATAGCTGATTAAGTTTCCGCTAGCGAGTTTCCTTCATATCCACTGTCATGAGTTCCAATGCCCCGGCCGGACTGCCGGCGGCGATTGCCCTGGCCGGGGCGAGCTTGCCGCGCAACTGATCCAGCGTCATGTCGTCGAGAAACAACCTGTCCTCATTCAGCGCAGCCCCGGGCAGAAGATAGATATCGGCCGGTGGAGATTTCCTCACCGCCGCAATGATATCTCTTCCGCAGAGCAAACCCGCCACCGTGATCGAATCACCCAGCAGGCGGTTGGCGACCGGGGTAACGCGCCACGATGCGGGCAGAACTTTTTCTATCCGCGGCAGAAACCGCTCCCTGAATACAGGAGCGAACAGCTTGCCTGTCAGAAAGTTTATCCGGCTGTTCCTGCTCAAATTGCCCGGACCGATACGCCGCAGCAGCTTGTCCAGCTCGGACAGCGCACTGCGCACAAGGCCGATCCCGTTTTCAAGCTGCGGGTAGCCCTCGCAGCTCGCCGCCGACGGCAGCCGCGAGCCGCTCAGAATGTAGAACTCATCGGCCGCGAACACGAACCTGCCGCCCCGCTTCCGGCGGAAACCGCGCTGGAGGCGATGGATCGCCCGCAGCGTTTCGGCCGCCCCGGCCGGGGTCACCGGTTCCAAGGCAGGCAGACGCCGCCGATGGGCGGTGAGGCCGACCGGGACAACAGCCAGACTCAGTATTTCCGGCCCCAGCGCTTCCAACTCCAGTGCCGTGCGTTCCAGCACCACTCCGTCATTTATCCCCGGACAGAGCACGAGCTGGCAGTGGAGTTCAACTCCGCAAGCTATCAACTCGTCCAGCAGGCTCAGGATATCCGCCCGGCCCCGTCCGCCCAGCATCCTGCCGCGGATTTCCTCATCCGTGGCGTGGACCGAGATATAAAGCGGGCTCAGACCCATCCCGGCGATCCGGTCCAGATCGCGCTCACGGAGGTTGCTGCCGGTGATATAGTTACCGTACAGGAAACTGTGACGGTAATCCTCGTCCTTGACATACAGCGAGCGCCGGAGGCCTTTGGGCAACTGATGCACGAAACAGAACATGCAGTTACAGCCGCAACGGGTAATCCGGCCCTGATCGATATCGAGACCCAGGCTCTCGCCGCTCGTGCGGTGGAGTGTCAGCAGAGTGGCAGCGCTGCTGCCCGCCCTGCGGTACTCCAGTTCCAGTTCGGCGTCGGCTGTCAGAAACAGAAAGTCGAGGAAATCCTCGACCTGCTGACCGTTTATCGTCTCGATTGTGTCGCCCGGAGTCAGTCCGGCTCTATCCGCAGGCGAGTCGTTTTCAACCGCTGTAATCCTGACCATTACTTGTTTTACTATACCAGACGGTAAAAACATCGTCAAGAGAAACATCCCGTACGGGGAATTTCCCCGCCAGGGACAAGGGACTTGGTTCAATTCTGAACAGCAGCCGGAGGTGGATCAGCGTCCGGGCGGCAGGTCCAGCAGCCAGAGATCGCAGTTCCCGCTGCGGGTGGTGGCATAGACAGCACGGTTGCCGTCCGGCGAGAACCGCGGGCTGAGCACTCCGCCGGAATCGCGGGAAAGGGGACGGATCGCACCGTCGCCCGTGCTGAGCAGATACAGCTCGCCGTCGCGCACCAGCAGCACCCTGTCGCCCCCGGGGCTGATATCGGCGTCCTCGCAGCCCGGGGGTCCGGTTTCGATCAACGCGCCGGATTCGGTGGAATAGCGTATCAGTACGGGAGTTGAACCGGCGAAGGAAGTGAACAGCAGTTCCCTGCCGTCAGAACTCCAGCGGGGAAACATCGGGTAGCGCTCGGGACCGACCACCTCGACAGCCGTTGTATCCATAGGGCCGAGAGTCATGACCATCAGCCGCAGTTCCCTGTCGTGCTTGGCAATGTAGGCGATTTTCGACTCCAGCGGATGGAAGGCGGGCATCCATTCATCCGCCGACGATTTAGTCAGGCGGACAGCTTCTCTGGGGTCTTGAGCCAGGTCCACCAGCCAGATATCCCGGCTTCCGGAGCGCTCGCTCCAGAAGGCGAGGCGGGTGCCGTCCGGGTTCCAGACCGGGGTGCGCCCGCCGTTGTAGGTAATCCTCTCGGCGAACCTGTTTTCCACTTCAGCCACCCAGATTTCCGGATCGCCGGAGCGGTATGACGTATACGCCAGCCGCCGTCCCGAGGGACTGAATTCACCTTCCCAGTCGGTGCGCTCACTGAGCGTAAACTGCTCGGGACTGCCGATCACGTGAACAACAGTCCGGGCGCGCCCGGCCAGGGAATCGCCGCTGAAAGCCTCGATCGTAATCCGGTGGCTGGCGTAACTCAGCGCCTCCGCCGAGGTAACCAGCCCGGTCCCCAACTCGCCGTCCACATCAGAACTCCAGCGGAAACTTAATCCAGCGGGGTCGCCGCTCCAGCGCGCCACCATGCGTAGGCTGGCCCCGGAATAGACAGTCTCGGCGCCGGTGGGCTGGAGAATCCTCAACTCCGCCTCGAGGCCGGCGGCGTAAAAAGTAAGCGCGGCTAACGCTGCTGTCAGCATTGATTTACGATTCATCGCGGCAAACATATCCTTTCGCGCCCGGAAATCCCTCACCTGTTCTTATTCAGGACTTCATTGGTCAGGCTGAAATAATCCTCGGCCCCGGTGCTGTTGATCGCATATTCGAACACTGTCTTGCCGTAGCTCGGCGCCTCGCGCAGCCGGGTATTGACCCTGATTACGGTTTCGAACACCTTGTTGGGAAAATACTTGAGCAGAACTTTGTAGATTTCCTGGCTGAGGTTGGTTCGGACATCGTACTGAGTACTCAGAATACCCATCAACTCGAGATTGCCCTTGGTATACCGGTTGATTTCGCGCATCAGCTCGATTGTGTGGCGCGCTCCGTTCATCGCCAGGTAATCCATGCTGACCGGGATAATCACCTTGTTGGCCAGGGCCAGGGCGTTGATATTGACCAGGTTACGGCTGGGGGCGCAGTCGCAGATCAGGTAGTCGATATTGCGCAGGTCGCTGAGTGAGTTCCGCAGCACGAACTCACGCCCGTCGCGCTGGGCCAGGAACATTTCCGCGTCGTTCAGTTCCTTCCCCCCTGAAGGGATCAGGTACATGTTATCGCGAACGCGAGTGACCGTGGTTTTGCCGGTTTTGAGCAAGTCGGCCAGGCTTTTGCTGCTGTTGGTCGAGAACATCAGGCTGAGGTCGCCGTGGGCGTCGCAGTCGATCAGCATCACGCGCTTTCCGGCCAGAGCCAGCCCGTGGCCCAGGTTGATGGCGGTGGTGGTTTTCCCGGTACCGCCCTTGGAAGTAATAATCGCTATTTTGATCATGTATACACTTGCAGTCTAATGGCTTACGATCAGCAGGGCCGTCCCGTCAACGGTCTGTTCACCGCCGGGCTCATTTCTTTTTGCTGCCCTTGATAATTTTCAGCGCTTCGTTGATTTTGAGGCTGGCTTTCGTCAGGTCCATCGTCCCCGCCCGGTCGAACTCCTGCTCATCCCTGTCCAGAACCGGGTACGGTTTGCTGCCGGTCTGGCTGCGGCGCAGCTTCTCGTAGCGTGCCCGGTCCAGCTTGGCGGTTTCCTGCTGGCCCTCACCCGCTTCGATAACCGTCAGCGACCGGCTGAAAAACTCACCCCCGCCGGCGGGAGTGACTATCGGCTTCTGTTCGATTTTCTGCCTTGGTTCGGTCAGTTCTTTCGCCCGGCGGTACATCGAACTGGCCTTTTCGGGCATGGCTTTCTTGTCGTAGAGGATACCGAGATTATAGTAGACTCTCGGATTGTCCTGCTGCAGGGCCATCACCCGCTCGAAACTTTCGATCGCCTGGTCGGTCTTTTCCAGGTTGTTATAGGCCTCGCCGAGCATGAACATGATGACCGGGTTGTCCGGGTCGATCTGCACGCCTTTTCTGAGCACGTTGATCGCATCGTTGTAGACACCTCTGCGGTAGAGCACCTGGCCCAGCCCCTGGTACGCCTCGGGGCAGTTCGGGTTGACCGAAATCGCCTTGCGGTAAAACCGCTCGGCGTCGTAGTAACGGGTAAGGCTGATGCAGCACTCACCGCTGGAGATCAGGATTTCCTCATTGGAGGGATCGAAGTCAAGGAATTGGCCGAATTTCTGGATTGCCAGCTGCCACTTACCCTGACGGTACTGTGACAGGCCCAGGCATTTGAGACTCTCGTTGTGCCGGCGGTTGAGCTGCAGCGCCCGCTCGAACTGGACCTCCGCCTGGGCGTAGTTGCCCGCCTTGAACATTTCCAGTCCGGACTGGAAATATCTCTCGAGGGGTCCGCTCACCTGCTCTTCGCCGGTTCCGCCAAATTTCATCTGCTCGCCCGCCCCTTGCCATTTCCAACAACTTTAATTATTTTAGCAACTTACGCAGGCACGATGCGCAAATTTACGGAATGGTTATTATATTATCAATGTTACACCGTTTCTATTGAAATTCAACTGTTTTGATTGTAGTTTTAGCGGTTATTTCGGGCATGAAACTAGTTCCAGCCCGTTGATTGGTAAACAGGCTCCGGCATCAGGATAACCAACTCCGTTGTCCGCTTTCGGGCGCTGGAATTGACCGCAGCCGGCAGATCGTTCGCACGGACAAAAATACGGTTGCCTGAAGAAACGTTTTACAGGAGAGAAAAGTGAAGAAAGACCTGCATCCCGAATACAAGAAATGCGTAGTGACCTGCGCCTGCGGAAACTCGTTCGAGACGCATTCGACCGTGGAAAAAATGCACCTGGATATCTGCTCCCAGTGCCATCCGTTCTATACCGGCAAGCAGAAACTGGTCGATACCGCCGGCCGTGTCGAGAAGTACATGCGTAAGTTCGAGAAAACAAAGAAGATGCGCGAGACCGCAGACAAGAAAAAAGTGGTGAAGCAGACCAAAACCGCGGATAGCGCCGAACAGGCCGCACCGCCGGCCGCCGAGTAAGCTCTCCGGCTGAACAGTTGCTCCGGGAGAATGGGTGATGTTGGGCAAGCCGAAAGAACTCAAGATGGGCGGCCAGGCGGTGATCGAGGGCGTGATGATGCGGGCCGAGGACAACTGGGCCGTGGCCGTGCGTAAACCCGACGGCACTATCGCCCTCAAAAAAGAAACCTGGCGCTCACTTAGCAAACGGCTCCGCTTGCTGGAGCTGCCCGTGCTCAGAGGAGCGCTCGTGCTGGTGGAAACTCTGTTCCTGGGTGTGCGGGCATTGAGCTTTTCGGCGGAAGCTGCATCAGAGGAGGAGTCCGAATCGGCACAGAACGAGACCGGATTCTGGTGGAAAGTGTCGATGGCCGGCACGGTCCTGTTCAGTCTGACGGCCGGGCTGGCGCTGTTTTTTTACCTGCCCCTGTTTCTCACCGAGCTGACCGGTATCGAAAATCCGTTCTGGTTCAATTTTGTCGACGGGCTGCTGCGCATGGCCGTGTTCATGGCTTACCTGCTGCTGATCTCCCGCTGGAAAGACATTCACAGGGTGTTCGAGTACCACGGCGCGGAACACAAAACTATCGCGACCTTCGAGAGCAAGCAGCCGCTGGACTGGATTCATATCAAGGATCACAGCCGGTTTCATCCCCGCTGCGGCACCAGTTTCGTGCTGATCCTGCTGCTGGTGAGCATCCTCGTTTTCCTCTTTTTCGGCAAACCCGATGTCTGGGCCGACCGGCTGGTACGCCTGTCCGTCGTGCCGCTGATCGCCGGGGTCAGCTACGAGCTGATCAAGCTCAGCGACCGTTTCCCAGCCAGCCTGCTGAGCAGAATCGCGGTCGCCCCCGGATTATGGCTGCAGAGAATCACCACCTACGAGCCCGATGAATCGCAGGTGGAAGTTGCCGTGGCCGCGCTGAGCGCCGCCATGGAGCTCGACCGGGAATTGATCGAAAGCGCGATGGCTCCCGCCGCCGCCGAAGGTTAGCTCCCCTCCCCCGCAGTACGTGACCCTGAGTATTTCCCGTTTCATTTAACCTTGTCGATTACCGAAAATGAACGAAAAAATACAAAGCGTACTGGATAGATACGCCGAGTTGGAACGGCTGATGGCCGACCCGGCGGTGATTTCCGACCCCTCTCGTCTGCAGGAGCTGGCCCGCGAACACGGCCAGCTCGGTCCCGTGGTCGAGACCTGGGGCAAGCTGCAAAAAACGCGCGGGGAAATCGAGGAGCACAGCCGGATAATCGACAGCGGCGAGGACCCGGAACTGGCCGAACTGGCCGGGGAGGAAATCGGATCGCTGCGGGAGGCTGAGAAGCAGCTTGCCGCCCAGTTCGAAGGTCTGCTGGTGCCGCCCGATCCGCTCGACAGGAAGGACATCATCATGGAAATCCGCGCCGGTACCGGAGGCGAGGAAGCCGCCCTGTTTGCCGGCGATCTGTTCCGCATGTACATCCACTATGTCGAATCCCAGGGCTGGAAACACGAACTGATCTCGATCAGCCAGGCCGGGCAGGGCGGGATGAAAGAGGTGGTATTCAATATCCGCGGCAAAGGGGTTTACGGACGGCTCAAATATGAAAGCGGCGTCCACCGCGTCCAGCGCGTGCCGGCTACCGAAACTTCCGGGCGAATCCACACCTCGGCGGCCACGGTGGCGGTGCTGCCCGAGGCCGAGGAAGTGGATATCGAGATCAGGGCCGAGGAACTCAAGATCGACGTTTTCCGCTCCAGCGGGCCCGGCGGCCAGAGTGTAAACACCACCGACAGCGCCGTGCGGATAACCTACCTGCCGACCAACCTGGTGGTCACCTGCCAGGACGAGAAGAGCCAGCATAAGAACAAGGCCAAGGCGATGAACGTGCTGCGCAGCCGCCTGCTCGACCAGAAAATCCAGGAGGTGGAAAGCGAGCGCGCCCGCGACCGCCGCCTGCAGATCGGCACCGGCGACCGCAGCGCCAAGATCAGGACCTACAATTTCCCGCAGTCCCGGGTTACCGATCACCGGATCGGGCTGAGCCTGCACAAGCTCGAAGCGATCCTGGGGGGCGATCTCGACGACCTGATCGACGCCCTGGCCGAGGCCGGGCACGAGGAAAAGCTGGCGGAAACTCACAAAGCAGCCAAATGAATTGATACCCGCGGCGAGTTTTGAAACGGGTTCGCCGATCGGCGAACTCGTTTTTTTTGCCGACTTTTTTTTCTCGTTTGGAATTGATAATGCTTCTCAATTTTTATATTGTTATTCATTGCCTAGAGTATAGCCAATTGCCAATCTGTCGACTGGAGGCGGAAGATGTTCGAGGTAAACGAGCTGCACCCGGTGATGATCCACCGCAGGCGGGGCATGGAGGAGGTCAACAGGACTCCGGGCGGCAAGAAACTGGCTCACCCGGCATCGCGCGCGGCGCGGATTTTCGCCGACACGGCGGATATCGATGAGATCAAGCCGCTGTACGAGGCCGGGATAATCAACGGCGTTACCACCAACCCGAGCCTGCTCAAGAAAGCCGGCGCTAAATCGTGGAGCCAGGCCAAAGAGATGCTGAGCAGCATTCTCAAGCTGATGGCGCCGAACCCGGTCAGCCTGGAACTGACCGAAACAGAACCGGATAAGATGGTGGCGCAGGCGGCCGAGCTGTTCGAGCTGGGGCCGGAGAACGCGGTGATCAAGGTTGCCGTCGGCGGTTACACGGCACTCGCTGAGCGCAACGACCGTCACACGGGACTGAAAGTGCTGCGCAGGCTCTGGGAGAAAGATATCCGGACCAACGCCACCCTGATATTCAACACCACCCAGGCGTTCTGGGCGGCCAACGCCGGGGCCACCTACGTGAGTCCGTTCATGGGCCGGCTGGCCGACTACATGTACAGGCATGACCTTCCGGAGCTGACGCCCGGCAACTCGCTCTACCACGTGGTTGACCACAAAAACTCCGCCGGCCGCCAGCAGGTGGCCAACTCCGAATACGTGGCCTCGGGCGGAGCGCGCAAGGATTCCGGGATCAGGCTGATCCGCGAGATCGCCGCCGCGTTCGCCAACTACGATATCCACTCGGAAATCCTGGCCGCCAGCGTGCGTAACGCCGTCCAGCTCACCGAGGTCCTGCTGGCCGGGGCGGATATTCTCACCGTACCGGCCGAGATCCTGACCACGGTTGCCGACCACCCGCTCTCCGATGAGGGCATGGTGAGGTTCGACCAGGACGCGCAGGTGTTTTCCGGGTAAAATATTAACCACTGCGGGGGAAAAAAACGGGGCTAATCGATTTTAAGGCGGCTGCGGAGTTCCTGCCGTAACTGACGGGTAAACTGTTCGATATTCTGCTGCTCGAACCGTTCCC
>VRUH01000025.1:0-10270 GCA_019456185.1 Candidatus Glassbacteria bacterium
TCCCTGCGGGAGCTGCAGGAACTGGATGCCGGTGGCGGAGAGAAAATACCCACTCTCGTCGAGGTTTTACTGCTGATTGGAGATAAGTGCGCGATTAATGTTGAACTGAAAGGTTTGGGAACCGCCGCGCCGGTTGCGGAAATCTTGAGCCGGTTTGCCGGGGGCAAAGGAATCCCCTGGGATAATTTCGTGGTCAGTTCGTTCGACCATGACCAGTTGGCCGAGTTCAAGGAGATCGAGCCGCGTATCCGCCGCGCACCGCTGTTCGGCGATGAGCTGCCCGTGGATTTTATCGATATCGCCCACGGCCTGGGCGCCTGGTCGGTCAACCTGAACAAAAAGACTGTCAGCGCAGAGGTGGTGGAGCGCTGTCACCGCGAGGGCCTGCCAGTGCTTGTCTACACTGTCAACGACCCGGACGAAATCACACGGATCAAGGCTCTGGGAGTCGACGGAATTTTCTGCGACTACCCGGACAGACTCTGATGAGGCTCTGCCGGTACCTGAGAGCAGGAGGAAACAATGCGAACTTTCTACGGTCTTCCGCTATTCGCTGCTTTCGTGCTTTGTTCAGCGGGGAGTGATCTGTCAGCCGAAAAAATCAAGGTCGTCATCGACACCGATATCGCCGAGGATATCGACGACATCCTCTGCACGGCGTTCGCGCTGGCCAGTCCGGAGTTCGAGGTGCTGGCGATCACCACGGTGGACGGCAACGTGGCCGCCCGCAGCCGGGTGGCCCGTAAAGTAGCCCAGCTCTACGGCCGCCCCGAGCTGCCGGTGGCCGAGGGCTACGTGCGCAATATCCCCCTGCCGGACACAACCTATCTGGGATTCAGCGGCGGTGTGCGCTATGGCGAGGTCGCACCGGACGAGGAAGGACTTCCGCCGCCGTCGCTGCTCAAAGCCGATGAACTGATCGCGCGCCTGGCCGAGCGCTATCCCGGCGAGGTCAGCGTGGTCACTATCGGCTCGATGGCCAATATCGGGCAGCTGCTTACTCGTTATCCCCAAAGCGCGGCCAAGCTGAAACAGATTGTCTCCAACGGCGGCAGTTTCAGCCGCGAACAGCACAGTATCGGCTGGAACCTTCGCTACGACCCGATTGCGGCGATCACCGCCGCCCGCTCGGCCGTACCCTGGGTGCTGCTCTCCGAGTCCACCAGCCGCTTCTGCGGCCCGCGTGCGGAGGATGTCAAGCGGTTGGAGGAATCAAAGCTGCCCACGGCAAAATTACTGGTCGATGCAATCAGGTGGTGGCGCACCAACAAGGTGGACGCCACCTCGCTGCCCCACGTGAGTGACCTCAATGTGTTCGCCTACCTGCTTGGCGGCTGGGTGGAGACAACCCCGGGGCACGTCTTTATCGAAATCGGCCCACGCGGTTTTTTACCCGGTTTTCGCGTGGAGGACAACCCGGAGGGACGAATATTGCTCGGCCGCGAGATTCCCAGGGACAAGGGCGCTGAATTGCGGGAAATTTTCATGACCCGGCTGCTGAGCGAGCCGATCCACAGGTGAAAGAATGAGAGTTGACAATGTAATTAATAATGGATATTATAGGTTGGGATAAAATTGTTATTGTTAGCTCATAATGTACGGGAGGATCGAATGAATATAGAAGTAACTTATGGTTTTCTCGCAGCGATTAATGAGCAGAAAGAAATAAAAGATTTAGGAGAAATATTTATTCCTTTAATAAAAAGAGCTTTGTCTAAATTGAATGAAGAAGGAGTAAAAGAAGGAATTTTATCTGACATTAAGGAGAGAGCAGATAGAATATATTCGTTGGATATACCATATCCATTGTTGGATAAGATGGTTAGAAATATTAGCATTGAAGAAAACGAAAAGCAACCAGGGAGTTTCAAATACTTTTCCGATAGAGGTTTTATGATGGAAAAGTATATATTTGCAGACTACGAAGATATTATTAAACAACAAGAGAAAAACATTAACCTGCTGGAAGATGAATTTAAGAAATATGTAGAAGATGAAACCACAACAAGCGACGAGATGCCCGCCGTTGTTGATTTTATAGATCAAAACACAAAGGCATTATCAGAATTCTTTGCAAATTGTCAGGAACCAAAGATAGACGCTGGTTATTTTCTGCACGCTAAATTCTTATTAAAATTGCAGGAAGATAATAAAGAATTATTTGAAACAGCCAAAAAGATCTACTTGGGTTCTATAATTGCAAGTTATTTAACGATGGAAATTGAGCAAACTGAGCACGATTGTGAATTGCTATTAGATACTTCATTTATTGTTAGCCTTTTTGGTTTGAGTTCCCAGGAGCATGAGCATACCAGTTTGAAAGTTCTGGATTTAAGCCAAAAGTTGGGTTATACCATTGCTGTTTTATCCGAAACTATTGAAGAAACGGCAGCGCTTTTAAGAAGAAAAGCAAGAGAATTTCGTGCATTCAATCTAATGCAACAGATAAAATCAGATGATGTATACGCAGCCTGCAAAAGGAAAAATTATAAGGCAAACGATTTAATAAGATTCGCATCTAGTTTGGCTAAGAGATTGGAGAATGACTACAATGTCAAATCGGTAATGTTAGAAAGAGACTTTATAGAGGAGGTAAAGAAAACTGATATTTATGAAAAGCTAAAAAAAAGGGAAAGTAATCCTGAAGGTGCTTTGCATGATGCCGTCGCCATCCACTATGTCCATCAAAAAAGAAGAGATAAGACTATTAAGTATTTTTGTGAGTCCAGTGCTTGGTTTGTAATTTTTCCTGAAAGTGGCTCTGCAAAATTACTATCTGATCCCGAGGGTTCTCTTTTTGCCTCCATTCCCGCAGATTATTTGTTAAATATTTTATGGCTCACTAACCCGCGGCTGTTTTCGCCAGAAATTGTGGAAATAGGATTAACCAAACTTATATCTGAAACAATAAATAGCTCTTTGCCTTCACGAAAACTGCTAAAGGAGTTGGATGATAACATCTCCAAATATGCAGGAGATAAATTGCTGCCTGAAGAAGTTTTTTCTTTATCAGTTCAGATTGCTAACAATACATTAACGAATTTGGAACCACTCAATAAAAAAGCTTCAGAATCCCCAGATGAATTTATCTCAGAATTGAAAGAATTATGTGTAAAGCACAACAGGCTGTTGGAAAAAAATAAAGAAGAGATAGCAAATAAAATAAAAGAACTTAAAGAAACTAGTGCGTCTCATTTGGCAGACTTGGAAAAGAAATTTGAGCGGCAATTACAGGAAGAAAAAGCGCTAGCAGAAATGAAGGTTTCTGAAGTTCAAAAAAAATCGGAGAATGAAACGAAAGTGGCGGAGTATTTTTCAATGTCAAAAACTTCAACTACTTTATTCGCATTGGCAAAAAGTAAGATAAGGTTATATAAATTGCTAGTTTTTTCTGCGGCAACTATTGGTATTATAATTGGAATCTATATAACTCACCTAAAGGGTTGGGATTCTATTGAGCCGAAGGCTTATTGGATCACTTTATCGATAATTGTAATTGTTGCATTTATTAAAACTGTTTTAGATATGGATAATATAAATATCAGAAATATTTGGAGATTTTTGGAAAAAAAGAAATATAAGGATTTATGCAAACAATTTGAATTTGATGATGATCTTTTTCGAGAGCTCGAGAGGGAATTGTCCGGCTCTAAGCTTATCAATAATAACTAAACATGGATTTGTAATATCGCTTTATCAGCGATAGATATAGTTTTATTCAGCCTCTATTTCATCGGAATAGTGGCGTTCGGCCTCTTTATCGCCCGCCGCGAGAAACCCACCAGCCGCGACTACTTCCTGGCCGGAGGAAAGCTGCCCTGGTACGTGATCGGGGCCTCGCTGACCGCCAGTAATATCAGCGCCGAGCATTTTGTCGGCATGATCGGCTCGGCCTACGCTGTCGGGCTGGTGGTGGCCAACCTGGAGTGGGGCAACTGGCTCACCTACACCCTGCTGGTCTGGGTTTTCCTGCCCTACTACATGCGCTCCGGCCTGTTCACCATGCCCGAGTTTCTGGAACGCCGCTACAACCGCACCTGCCGTTATATCTACGCGGTTGTCACGCTGGTGACCTATATCACGGCGTTCATGGCCGCGATCCTGTACGCCGGCTCCCTGGTGCTGGAGGCCCTGTTCGGCCTGCCGCTGGTCTGGGGGATCCTGCTTATCGCGGTCACGACCAGCGTTTATACGATCTACGGCGGCCTGCTCAGCGTGGCCTGGACCGATTTCGTCCAGTTTATCGTCCTGTTCGCCGGCGGATTGATAGTAACCCTGCTCGGCCTGGATGCGGTTGGCGGGCTGGGTGTCCTGCTGGCCGGGCTGCCGGAGAAATTTTTCATGTACCTCCCGGCAAACCACCCGGAGTTCCCGTTTCTGGGGATTGTGGGCACCGTGCTGTCGTCGAGCATGTGGTATGTCTGCACCAACCAGTTCATGGTCCAGCGCTGCCTGGGGGCGCGCAGCGAGTGGGACGCGCGCATGGGCGGGGTGGCCGCCGGCTGGATGAAACTCGTGCTGCCGTTCGTGATCTGCCTGCCGGGGATAATCGCGTTCAAGCTGCTGGGTCCGGGCCAGGACCCGAACCACGTGTTCGCCCTGCTGGTTTCCCGGCTGGTGCCGGCGGGGCTTTCCGGGCTGATTATGGCCGGGCTGGCCAGCGCGGTCATGAGCACGATCAGCTCCGCGCTCAACTCCGCCAGCACGGTGGCGACACTCGACCTGATTCATCCGTTGTGGAATAAGTCGGCCGATGAGCGGGAACTGGTACGGACCGGCCGCCTGGTGAGCGTGGTGATCATGCTGGGAGCGGTCGGGTTCGGGCTGTATTTCGCCGCCCAGCGCGGGCAGGTGTTCCTGATCGTGCAGAATATCTACGCTTATTTCGCCGCGCCGGTGGCGGCGCTGTTCCTGCTGGGCATCTTCTGGAAACGGGCCACGCCGGCGGCGGCCACGGTGACCCTGATTACCGGGTTCGCGCTCAACGAGATCGTGGACCGCCTGCTGTTCAAGCTTCAGGTGTTCGCACCTTACGACAGTTTTTTCAACCGGGCGGCAATCGTATTTTTCCTTTCGCTGGCTATCCTGTTTCTGACCTCGCTCGTGACCAGGCCCGCGGCCCGCGAGGTGGTGGAGGAAATCTGCTGGCGCCCGTCGGACCTCGGCATCCGCGAGGCGGGCCTGTCGCCGTCAAAGCGGCGCTGGCTTGTGGTTTCGTGGGCCGGGATGGTTGGATCGATCCTGCTGGTTTACCTGGCCCTCGCCGTGTTTCAGCGGCTGAATTCCTGATGTGTAATAATAACTCTCATTCTCGCTCTTTGGTCTTGTCGTCCTTGACATTAGCGCTTTTCTGAATTAACTTTCGCAAACTGTTCGGCCCTTCATGCGCCGCCGTCCCGATATCGTACCCGATTACCCCGGCGCCGCAAATTCCTGTTGTGAAAAATTTTATCAAGCTGGTATATATAACCACAGGGAGCTGTCCTGATTATTCACGCTTGTCGTGCAACCTTCTCGGTTTTTTTCGTTTAACAGGGCGGGGGAGAAACTGCCCTGGATTGTGGTGTACCTGCTTATACCTGAAAATAATTCAAGTACATTAGGGAGATTCAGATGAGTAAGAAGATGATCATGGTCGAGGGCAACACGGCCGTGGCGAACGTAGCGCACGCTACCAATGAGGTGATCGCGATCTATCCGATTACGCCCTCATCCGGGATGGGCGAGGTATCCGACGCCCTTAGCGCGGCCGGGATCAAAAACATCTGGGGCACTATTCCCGACGTTACCGAAATGCAGTCCGAGGGCGGCGCCAGCGGCGCGGTCCACGGCGCGCTGACCAGCGGCAGCCTGACCACCACGTTCACGGCCAGCCAGGGCCTGCTGCTGATGATCCCGAACATGTTCAAGATCGCCGGCGAACTGACTCCCACCGTGTTCCACGTCTCCGCCCGCTCGGTGGCCTGCCAGGCGCTCTCGATTTTCGGCGACCACTCCGACGTGATGACCACCCGCAGCACAGGTTTCGGCCTGTTCTGCTCCGGCAATGTCCAGGAAGCGCAGGACTTCACCCTGATCGCCCAGGCGGTCGCTCTGCGCAGCCGCGTGCCGTTCGTGCATTTCTTCGACGGGTTCCGGACCTCGCACGAGGTGCAGAAAATCGAGGGCCTGAGTCGTGAAGAAATGCTGCGGATGCTCGATGAAGACCTGATCGCCGAGCACAGAGCCCGCGCACTCAGCCCGGATAGGCCGACGCTCAAGGGCAGCTCGCAGAACCCCGACGTTTATTTCACCGGCCGCGAGACAGTGAATCCATACTACATCAAGGCTCCCGGCATCATGCAGGAGGAGATGGATAAGTTGGCCGAAATCACCGGCCGTCAGTACAAGCTGTTCGACTATGTCGGCCACCCGGAGGCGGAGCAGATCGTAATCATCATGGGTTCCGGAGCGGAGGCGATGCACGAGATGGTGGACTACCGCGCCGCTCAGGGTGATAAAGTGGGCATGATAAAGGTCCGCCTGTACCGTCCGTTCTCTATGGAGGCCCTGGCCGCGGCGCTGCCGGTGACGGTGCGGAAGATCGCCGTGCTGGACCGCACCAAGGAACCGGGTGCGCTGGGCGAGCCGCTCTACGGCGATGTGCGCACCGCCGTGGGCGAGGCCATGAGCGATGGCCTGGTCAACTTCGACGCTTACCCGGTGATCGTCGGCGGGCGCTACGGTCTCGGCTCGGCGGAGTTCAACGCCGCCATGGCCAAGGCCGTGCTCGACAATCTGGCCGCCGATAAGCCGAAGAACCATTTCACGGTCGGGATCCACGACGACGTCACCTACACCAGCCTCGAGTTCGACCCCGATTACGGAATCCCGCAGGAAGTGCACAAGTCGATGTTCTACGGGCTCGGCAGTGACGGTACGGTGGGAGCCAACAAGAACTCGATCATCATTATCGGCGAGAACACGGACAATTGCGCCCAGGGCTATTTCGTCTACGATTCCAAGAAAGCCGGGGCGGTAACTGTCAGCCACTTGCGCTTCGGCAAGGAGCCGATCCGCAGCACCTACCTGCTCAGGAAAGCCGACTTTATCGCCTGTCACAACTTCTCGTTCCTCGAAAAATACGACATGCTGGCCAATGCAGAACAGGGCGGCACGTTTCTGCTCAACAGCGCCTACGGGGCCGGAGAGGTCTGGGACAAGGTGCCTGTCGAGGTCCAGCAGGAGATTATCGATAAGAAGCTTAATTTCTACGTGATCGACGCGATCAAGCTGGCCTCCGAGCTCGGGCTGGGCGCCAGGATCAATACGATCATGCAGGCCGCGTTCTTCAAGATCAGCGGAATCCTGCCCGTGGAAAAAGCGGTCGAGGCGATCCGGAACTCGATCGAGAAATCGTACGGCCGCAAGGGCGAGCGCGTGGTGAAGATGAATTTCGACGCTGTCGATGCGGGCCTGAAGAATATCGAGCAGGTGGACGTGCCGGCCGGCGCCACCAGCAAGACCAGCATGATTCCCCCCGTTCCCGCCCACGCGCCCGAGTTCGTGCAGAATGTGACGGCCAGGATTATCGAGGGTAAGGGCGACCTGCTTCCCGTGAGCGCCATGCCCTGCGACGGTACGTTCCCCACGGGAACCACCCGCTACGAAAAGCGAAATATCGCGGTCGATATCCCGGTCTGGGAGCCGGACGTCTGTATCCAGTGCGGCCAGTGCAGCTTTGTCTGCCCCCACGCCTCGATCAGGATCAAGGCCTACGACGCCGACAAGCTGGAGGGCGCGCCGGAAACGTTCAAGAGTGTCGACGCCAAGACCAAGGCGTTCGCCGGGATGAAGTTCACCGTCCAGGTGGCGCCCGAAGACTGCACCGGCTGCGGCGTATGCGTGGAAACATGTCCAGGCAAGGAGAAGGACGAGAACAAGCAGCCCACCGGCCGCAAGGCGATCAACATGGCTCCCCAGGCCCCGCTGCGCGATCAGGAGGCCGAGAACTGGGACTTCTTCCTTGCGGTTCCCGATACGGACCCCGAACTCTACAGCCTCGGCAACGTCAAGGGCAGCCAGCTTTCCCGCGCCCTGTTCGAGTTCAGCGGAGCCTGCGCCGGCTGCGGCGAGACACCGTATGTCAAGCTGCTGACCCAGCTTTTCGGCGACCGCCTGATGATCGGCAACGCCACGGGCTGCAGCTCGATCTACGGCGGTAATCTGCCCACCACGCCTTATACCAGGCGCGCCGACGGCCGCGGGCCGGTGTGGAGCAACAGCCTGTTCGAGGACAACGCGGAGTTTGCGTTCGGCATGCGCCTCACCGCCGACCGCCAGCATACTTTCGCCACCGAACTGCTGGGCAGGATCGCCGGCCAGGGTATCGCCAGGGAATTGATCGCCGAGATTCTGGCGGCCGACCAGAGCGACCAGGCGGAAATTGAGGCCCAGCGCGGGCGGATTGACAAGCTGCGCGCCGAGCTCGAGGGCCGGGACATGGTGGAGGTCAAACGGCTGCTGACGGTGATCGACTTCCTGGTCAACAAGAGTGTCTGGGCCGTGGGCGGCGACGGCTGGGCCTACGATATCGGCTACGGCGGTCTGGACCACGTGATCGCCAGCGGCAAGGATGTCAACATCCTCGTGCTCGACACCGAGGTCTATTCCAACACCGGCGGCCAGATGTCCAAGGCCACGCCCCTGGGCGCCACGGCCAAGTTCGCCGCCGCCGGCAAGCCGATCGGCAAGAAGGACCTGGGCATGATGGCGATGAACTACGGCAGCGTCTACGTGGCCAGTATCTGCATGGGCGCCAACATGGCCCAGACAGTCAAGGCCTTCATGGAGGCCGAGAGCTATCCCGGACCCTCGGTCATTATCGCCTACAGCACCTGTATCGCCCACGGGATCAACATGACCACCAGCATGGACAACCAGAAACGGGCGGTGGCCAGCGGACACTGGATCAACTACCGCTACGATCCGCGGCTGGCGGCCGAGGGCAAGAACCCGCTGCATCTCGACTCCAAGGAGCCGACTATCCCGGTGCGCGATTACGCGTTCAAGGAAATCCGCTACCGCTCCCTGCTGAGTTCCGATCCCGAACGCGCCGAGATGCTGATGGCCCAGGCGCAGAAAGCAGTCAGCAACCGCTGGAACTATTACAAGAAGCTCAGCGAGATCGACTGGAGCGAGGTCGGCAGGGATTTTGAGTTCGAGGACGGCGACGGCGACGGCGACGGTGAAAAATAGTCGCCACCGTGATTGAGTGATTGCAACCCGATGACCGGGGACGTAGCTTGAGTGTGCGTTCCCGGTTTTTTTGGTGAACGAAAGTTACACGCCTCGCAGGAAGCTTCATCAATGCTTGGTTTGATTTGGGTGACAACCCCCGCCCCCGATTTATCGGGGCCACCCCCCTTTACAAGGGGGAATTGTAATGTGTACCTTTCTGAGCGGATACAATTAAAAGCATGCCGGGTTGTAGATTGATCGCGGGTTATGCGTTTTGAGCTTTGAATCCCCCTTGGCAAAGGGGAAACAGGGGGATGTGTTTTTTCGCTTTTTTACAGGGATAGAGTTTTTAAACCTGTAATGAAGGAGGATATAAAATGGACGGAACAACTTTACTTCACCGCCTGATCGCCTACGACCGCTGGGCCAACGCCCAAACCCATCAATCCCTGGCCCCGGTGACTGGCAAAGCGCCGAAAGCGGTGACCCTGCTGGCCCATATCCACATGGGGTGGGACGTCTGGATGGATCGGATAGGCAAAACCGAGGGGGAGATCGACTTGTTCCCCGAGCTGAGTCTTGACGAGTGCGGGGAAATCGGGCAGAGAGCGCAGGAACGCTGGGATCAATTCCTGGCCGAACTCGAGGATAACTGGTCTGACAGAGTGTACAGGGCAAAACTACTCGACGGCAGCGAGGCGAATTTCGCGCTTTGCGAGATCGTGATGCAGCTTGTCACCCACGGCTCTCACCACCGCGGGCAGATCAACACGCTCGTGCGCCGGGCCGGCGGAAAGCCGTTGAATACTACGTTCATGCGTTACGTGGTGACTAAGCGGGATTGAAGGTTGCTGCTGTCTTAAATTATGCCTGAAGTTTACCAAAGGAAAGCGGGCGCACACGCGGGTGCGCCCCTTGTATATTAGAGTTAGAGAATATTAAATATCTAGAGCCTTTTATATGACGGTTATTGGCACTGGTGACCGGGAGATCGTTCGCTACATACATCAGGGGCTTTTTCTAAGCGTGTGTAGGGGCGGACCCATGTGTC
>VRUH01000025.1:10280-52683 GCA_019456185.1 Candidatus Glassbacteria bacterium
CATGCGGTGTCGAGAAGGAGCGCATGTCGGCAGGTACAACCGATGGGTTCATCACTCCTTCAGCCCCACTCTGCTCTTGTCGTGGCTGCCGATCCGCCGGCCCGGCTTACCGGGATTTTTCCATTCGAACGGCAGGCGGCGGTCACCCGCGCCGTCCCGGCTGAAAATTTTTGCCGGGTCACCATCGGGTGCCTGTTTCAGCAGCAGCGCCACTCCCTGCTTTGCCGCCTCCATGCCGGGATAGCGCACCTCGCGGTAGCCCTTGGCTGTCTCGGGCGCGTTGATCGCCTCCACCCACGCCTTGTAGCCGGGTTTGTCTCCGCTGCGGCCGATAAACGGCACCGCCACGTTGTCGATATACCAGCCGGTGAATTCCAGCTCGAGCTCGTGCCAGCCGGGCATCGCCCGGCGCAGGAACTTGAGGTGACGCACGATCCGCAACATCCACTGGCGGGTGGTTAACTTGATCCGGAACTCGCGGCCGAACAGGTTGAACTGCGGCGTGGTGAAATGACGGTAGGATATCCTGTCCCCGCGCCCGGGATCGATATCGTAGCGTGCGCGGTCGCGTTCCAGCTTGCGCGAGCATGTCAGCAGATGCGATACATGAACCTCGTCCTTGACCGCCATCACTCTGTGCAGGTTGTGGATCAGCGCCACCGTGGCCCGGAAACCCTCCTCGGCGTTCTCGGCGGCGTGGGCGCGGATAACCAGGTCGAGGTATTTCGCCCCGTAGTCGGGTCCGCCCCAGGCCAAGACATCCTCCAGCCGGTAGGCCAGCCCGATCATCTCCGCTTCCTCAAGGTCCAGGGCGCCCCGCGCTTTCTCGAACAGGTTGCAGAACTCGCGGGCCAGCTTTTTCCCGCCCGGGTCCTGCTCCATCCAGCGGGCGATATCGGCCAGTTCCTCGTCGAGCGACGGCTCCGGTTCGGGCTTGATCAGCACCGAGCGGTCCACTGCCAGTTGACGGCCCAGCTCGAAGGCCAGCCGGTTGGTGTCTTCTTCCCCGTTGGGCACGGTCGCTTCCAGGGCGTTCATCAGGTTGGCCCGGCTCAGCGGGACCCAGCCTTTCTGCCACGCCAGCCCCAGCATCAGCACGTTAAGATAGCGGCTGTGCCCGCAGAACCGCTCCGCCACCTGCTCCACGTCCTCGTACACCAGGCCGTCGGGCCTCAGGTAGCGGGCGATCTCCCCGCGCAGTGCGTCCGGCTCGAAATCGCCGACCCCCTGGATCGTCTCCAGGGTCTGGTTCTTGGCGCTGGACACCACGGCGCTGGTGTAGCCCGGTGAACCGATACTGACGTGGTGACTGCCGTCCAGCGCGCGGGCCACCTCCAGGATGTCGAGCCCGATCACCAGGTCGGTCTTGCCCTCGGGGATCAGCGGACTGGTAACCTCGTCCGGCGAAGAGAACACGACCACCGATTTCACCGAGCCGTTGCGGATCGCCATGCCCTTGCGGTTGTGCAGGGTCACCCCGTAGCGCTGGTTCATCCCGGCGCGGGCCAGCACGGCTGTGACAGTGTTGGTGCCCTGCCCGCCGAACCCGCAGATATAACTCCGCCAGCGGTAGTCGAGTTTGGGCGCCGATGGTTCGGGCAGTTCGCCCAGTTCGATTGTCTCCACCCTGTGCGGCGGCGGCTGACGGCGGCGGATTATCACTTCCTCGAAACTGGGGCAGGCCTCCACGCGGTAGCAGGCTCCATCGGTGACACAGCTGTTAGGGTCGATCTGCACCTTGCGGCCCAGCCGGGTTTCGGTGCGTTCCAGCCCCAGGCAGCCGGTTTTGCGGGTGCACTCGAGGCAGTCCTCGCAAACTTCCTCAGTTATGTTGATTCGCTGTTCTGTAGGCAAAAAACCTCGATTACGGATCACCTGGAGCAGTTTCTGCTTGTCGATCCGGCCCTGCTTGATCGCGCACGGCTTACGGGCGATAATCACTTTCAGCCCGTCGCGCATCAGCAGATCCTCGACGGTTTTACGGTACGCGTACTCGTCCTCCGGGTCCACCACCACCACAGGCACATCGGGTCCGACAATCCCCCGGATCACGCGCTCCAGCTTCTGGGCCGTGGCGGGACGGCCCAGCAGATCGACCTCGTTGCCCGGCGTGGGGTGCTGACCGGTCATGGCGGTAGTGTCGTTATCGAGAACGAACACCAGCACGTCCTTGCGGTGGCGCGCCAGGTCGCTGATCCCGGCCAGGCCGGTGTGGAAAAACGTCGAATCGCCGATCATCACCGCGCGCTTGTTGACCACGAACGGCGCCAGCCCGGCCGCGGCTCCCAGCCCCTGGCCCATCGCGCTCATATCGTGCATCAGGCGGCTGTCCCAGATCGCGTTGAACATCGAGTAGCAGCCGATGTCTCCGTGGACCACCAGGTCCTGCCTGGGGCCGCCGTGGCTGGCCCGCATGTAGTCCTCGCGGCTGATATCGGAAATCACGTCCATCAGGACGTTGCCGGTGTCCCGGTGGGGGCAGCCGGCGCAGAACGTTGCGCTGCGCGCGGGGCTGGTGACCTTGTATTCAGCAACTTCGCGTGTCAGGCGCACCTCCGAGTTGATTTTAGCCGCCTGCTCGTCGAACAGCTCTGCCAGCCAGCCGCCCAGGCGCGTAATCATCAGGCTGGGCGAGAGACCGCGGCCGGCGGGCAGGCACTCTGTCCCGTCGGAGAATTTCTTGCCGATTACCACGGGCAGGGAGCCAGGGTCCAGCGATCCACTGGCCAGCGCATCCTGGAGGATCACTTTGACCTGGTCCTCGATAAACGGCCCCTTCTCCTCCACCACCACGATATTGTCCACGGCCCTGGCGAAGCGGAGCACTTCCGCGCTGTCCAGCGGCCAGACCACCCCCGGTTTGAACACGGGCGCTTTCCCGCTCAGGTCCAGCTCGGCCAGCATGTCCTCGACATACAGGTAGCCGGGTCCCGCGGCGATAAAGCCCACGGGGCGGCGCTTGTCCTCCTCCAGGGCGATCATCCTGTCCAGGCCGAGCTTCCGCGCGGTCTCGGTGATTTTGGGCAGACGGTGCTTGAGCATGTGCTCCTCGCTGCGGCTGGAGGCCGGCGGGATCATCACCCGGCGCTGGAGATCGAGTTGCGACGTGTCCAGGTTGATTTTGCGGCGGCTGGAGATTTCGGGATAGCGGTTGGGACGGAGAGTCACCGTCCCGCCGCCGTCGGCCTGGGCGGTAGTGACCAGATAGGTGATATACAACTCGCTGGCCGCCGAGAGTTCGAACGATTTATCCACCCAGTCCTTGATTTCCTGCCAGGTGGCGGGCATCACGACAGGCATGAAAATAGAGCGCGACTTATAGCGCGTGTCGGCCGGAGCCTGGGTGCTGGAGCAGGTGGGATCGTCTCCGACAATCACCACCGCTCCGCCGCCGGGGTTGGCTCCGGCCATGTTGCTGGTCTCCAGCACGTCGAGCGCCACGTTGTAGCCGACGCACTTCATGATCGCCGCCGCGCGCAGGGGAAGCGCCTGCGAGCCGTTGATCCGCGCCGCGGCTAGGGCCTCGTTGTTGGCGATAGCGGCCTCGATCCCGTGTTCCAGAAACAGGCCGGCGTTGGCCCGGATCACGTCCAGCGTTTCCGCCACCGGAGAGCCGGGGTAGCTGGAGTACAACGACACACCGGCCTCGAGCGCTCCCTTGACCAGCAGCTCGTTACCGGTATAAACGTTGACCCCATCGCTCTGGGTAAACCGCGGATCGACTTTCTTCTGCATGGTGCTCCTGGTGAAAATCAGCCGGCCCGCAGTCGCGGACTCAAGTCCGGCACGGGCAGGCTGAAATTGAACTGGCTGCTGAAAGAAAACCGCTGTGGGAATATAATTGAGAGTGGGTATCAAAGCAAATGTGACAGGTTTACGTCCGGGACAACGCTCCGCTCAATCCGGCTCGCGTCCCCGGCGCGGGAAGGTGGCGCGCGGGTTGTCCGCCACCCGCTTGGTGCCCGGTGCCGGCGGGGTCCGCAGTAAACGGCGATCAGGGTCAAGATCAGCAGAACAAGGAATCTCATCGCAGCCGGCAGGGCCTAAAGTGTAAACGCCCCCAGCACGTGAAATGCGACGGGGGCGTGAAAGCGGTAAATCGCCATGCGGTTTTCGCTTAATACGGCTCGATGTTTTCGAACTCGGCGTTATCGAGATAGCTGTCCGGCCGGGTGACGAACTGGATGATGTTTTCCAGGATCACGAAATGCCGCTTCTCTTCTTCGGCTATTTTCAGCAGCAGATCTTTCTGCGCGTCCGAATCGACTTCCGCGCATTTAGCTTCGTAAAATTCCCGGCTCTTTTTCTCCAGATCCTGGGCTTTCTTGTAGAGCTCCACCTGGCCGCGGTTGGCGCTGATATCGGCGCCTGATTCTTTCATCTCGGCGAAGATATTTTTCGTGTTCTGCAGACTCTCGGTCTGCCCGATATGCGGCGTACGGCTTTTCATTTCATGCAGGATCTCGTAGTGTTTAACTTCCTCGTCGGCCAGCATGCCTAAAATCTTCTTGATACCCGGATCGTCGATACTGCCGGCGATCTCGCGGTAGTAATCCTCTCCATCTTTTTCCATTTGCATTGCGTAGTCAAAAATATCCATCTCATCCTCCCCACAAATGTCGCTAGCCGAAGTCGTCTTCATCTGCGCTGTAACTCGTTAGAAAGATAAGCTCTACCCGCCTGCATGTCAATCTTCCGCACGCTCGGGACGGGCGCAACCGGGTGCCGCGCCGGGGCTTGGAGAGAAAGTGATTGATTTGGATAGTTAAAGTCGATATGATAAGTAGCCCTGGTGAAGCAAAGAGTGAAGCTGAGATCGCCAAAATTGAAAGTTCAGGAGTTGACCGATATGAGTGCATCCGGAGAATCGATCGACCGCAGGCGGTTCCTGGCCGCGACAGGTGGAGCGCTGGCAGCCGCCGGAAGGATGGGCGCCCGGCCGCTGGAGGCCGCAGCCGAAACAGGTCTGCCCGGACCGTTCGGAGAAGTTGCCCACCTGGGATGGGTGGTCGGGGATATCGAAAAAACGATGGCCTACTGGCAAAAAATCGGCTTGGGCAAAGTGGATATCGACCCGGAGCACACGCTGGAAAATGCGGTCTTCCGGGGCAAGCCGGTGGATGTCACCGTGCGCTGGGGCTGGGCTCAGTTGGGGAGGGTGGGAATCGAGATTTTCCAGCCGTGGAAAGGCTACAGCGCCTACGATGAGTTCCTGGAAAAACACGGCGAGGGTATTCACCATGTCGCATTCGCCCAGACCAGCCCGAAGCAGCTCGAAACCAGGGTGGCCGCGCTGGAGCAGCTCGGCGTTCCCGTGCAGGAGCGCGGCACGTTCCGGAACGGGGAGGGTATTTTCGTCTACATGGACACCGAGCCGGTTGGCGGCGTGACTTTCGAGCTGGTCTACGACCCGAACTACGTCAAAAACCTCGGCAAGCCCGCGCCCGCGCCGCCGCCGGGCCAGCTTTACCCGTTCGGCGAGATTATCCAGTACGCGATCTGCACGTTCGATGTGGACCGGGTGTGCGGTTTTTACCATCGGCTGGGATTCCATGACGGCGGGATAAATCGCGACAACAAGGGTCTGCTGCGCCGTTATCGCGGTAAAGAGATGGATTTACGGATGCACATGGGCTGGAGCAAGTTCGGCGATACGCAGCTCGAAATCCTCCAGCCGACACGCGAGTACAGTATCTACGACGAGTTCCTGGAGCGCCACGGCGACGGGTTCCACCATCTCGCGTTTGCCGTGGATGACATGGACAAGGCCGTGGCGGAGATGCAAGCCCGCGGGGTGGAGATCAGCCAGGACGGGGCGTGGGGCAGAACGGACGTGGAGGGACGGTTCGCCTACCTGGACACCGAAGCCCACGGCGGACTTACAATTGAATTGCTCTGGAGCTGATTAATGGCATATCGAGACCAACAAGAGTTTATCGGGCTGCTGGAAAAAGAGGGCGAGCTGCGCCGGATATCCCATCCGGTCAGTCCCGATCTGGAGATAACCGAAATAGCCACCCGCGTGATGCACGGCACAGGTCCGGCCCTGCTGTTCGAGAATGTCACCGGCAGCAGCCTGCCGGTCTCGATCAACCTGTTGGGCAGCAAACGCAGGATGGCGCTGGCCCTGGGCGTGGATGACGTGGAGGAGGTGGCCGGGCGGATCGACGATCTGCTGGACACCAAGGTGCCGGAATCGCTGATGGGCAAGCTGGCGATGCTGCCCAGGCTGGTTGAGCTGACCAGATACCCGCCCAAATCAGTGGGCAAGGGACCGGTGCAGGAGGTGGTGCTCGAGGGCGATGATGTCGATCTGGGCCAACTGCCGGTGCTCACCTGCTGGCCCCGGGACGGCGGCCCGTATTTTACCCTGCCGCAGGTAATCACCAAAGACCCTGAAAACGGCATGCGTAACGTGGGCATGTACCGCATGCAGGTGTTCGACCGCAACACAACCGGCATGCACTGGCATATCCACAAGCACGGGGCGCAGCATTTCGAGAAAGCGCGGCGGCTGGGGCGGAAGCTGGAGGTGGCGGTCGCCCTGGGCGGCGACCCCGCGCTGACATACGCCTCCACCGCGCCGCTGCCGGACACGATCGAGGAGTACCTGTTCGCCGGGTTCCTGCGCCGCGCGCCGGTTGAGCTGATACCCGCCAGAACAGTCGATCTGGAAGTCCCGGCCCACGCGGACATGGTCCTGGAGGGTTATGTCGATCCGGATGAACCCTTGCGCAAAGAGGGTCCGTTCGGCGACCACACCGGTTATTACAGCCTCGAGGACGACTACCCTGTGTTCCATGTCCAGGCGATAACCATGCGCCGCGATGCGATTTATCCGGCCACGGTGGTGGGGCCGCCGCCGATGGAGGACTACTGGATGGGCCACGCCACCGAGCGGATTTTCCGGCCTCTGCTCAAGCTGGTTGTCCCCGAGCTGGTCGATTACCACATGCCGCCTGAGGGTGTGTTCCACAACCTGGTGTTCGTCTCTATCCGCAAGCGCTACCCGGGGCAGGCGTTCAAGGTGATGCACAGTCTGTGGGGCCAGGGGCTGATGATGCTGGCCAAGGTGCTGGTGGTGCTCGACGAGGATGTCGACGTGACCAACCCCCGGGAAGCCTGGTGGGCCGCGCTGAACAATATCGACCCCCGGCGCGACACGATATTCACCCCCGGCCCGGTCGACGCGCTGGACCACGCATCGAGCCTGCCCCACTATGGGACCAAGATGGGGATCGACGGCACCCGCAAGCTGCCCGGGGAAGGTTTCCGCAGGCCGTGGCCGGACAAGATCGAGATGAGCGAGGAGATTAAGCGTAAGGTGGATGGGATGTGGAAGGAGCTTGGGCTTGACTGAGTGGCCGGAACCCCCGGGCGGAAAGGCGGGCCTGTACAGTTCGCTGGTGATGCTGCCGCACACGGTGTTCGCCCTGCCGTTCGCCCTGACAGCGGTGGTGCTGGCGAGCTACGAGAACAGTGTAACGGTCACCGAAATCCTGCTGATCGTGGCCGCCTTTACGGGTGCGCGCAGCGCGGCGCTGGGGTTCAACCGGCTGATCGACCACCGGGTCGACGCGCGCAACCCGCGCACGCAGGGACGCCCCCTGCCCGCTGGCCGCCTCTCCCGGACAGAAGCCTGGCTGTTCGTGGCCGGTTCGATAACTGTGTTCGAGCTTGCGGCCTGGCTGCTGGGTCCTCTGCCGTTCCTGCTCAGCCCGCTAGCGCTGGCGGTGGTGCTGCTCTACAGCGTCACCAAGTTTTTTACCGCGGCCAGCCATCTGGTGCTGGGCCTGGCGCTTTCGATTGCTCCGCTGGGCGCCTGGATCGCGGTGACGGGCTCGTTGGGAGCCGGAGTGGTGGTGCTCGCCGGAGCGGTGGTTTGCTGGGTAGCCGGTTTCGATGTCATCTACTCCCTGCAGGACGAGCGGTTCGACCGTGCGGAGGGATTGCACTCGATTCCTGCCCGGCTGGGCTGTAAGGGAGCGCTATGGGTCAGCCGTGCGCTCCATGTGGCGGCTGCGGCGCTGCTGGCCTGGGTTGGAGCGTTTTTTCCTGTGGGCGCGTTTTACTGGCTCGCCTGGGCCGCGGTGGCCTCGATGCTGGTCTACGAGCACCGGCTGGTGTCCCCGGAGGATATCAGCCGGGTCGATGCGGCTTTTTTCAAGGTCAACGGGATGGTGAGTGTCCTGTTTTTCGCGTTGAATTTATTGGACCGGGTGATTTGAAAAATAAAAAGCACAACCCCCTGTTTCCCCCTTTTCTAAGGGGGAATAGAAACCTCGGAAACCTGGTGGTTAAGCGGAAATCCCGGAGATTGCAAAATTCCCCCGAGCAATGGGAGCGCTTGCTGCAGGCAGGCGGGGGTTGTGTCGTTTTCGTACGACGCATGCCTCGCCCCTACGGGAAACAACAGAATTATTGATATCGGTTTCGCAGGAGCGGACCCCTGTGTCCACCCGTAACAAGTAAATTGGAGAATCAAGTGACCGACGTTGGGAGTAAAAAACTGGTCGTGGCGATTACCGGAGCCAGCGGAGCGCCCTACGCGGTTCGTCTGCTCCAGGTGCTGGGTAAGCTTGGGGTTGGAGTGGAGCTGGTGGTCAGCCGCATGGGCAGAGACCTTCTCCAGCGCGAGGCCGGCATTCCGGCCGGCGGCAAACTGGCCGAACATCTGAAGAGCAAGGGTATCGACGTTACCGCTCTGGAAGTATACAGCGAGGACAATCTCAGTGCTCCACCGGCAAGCGGTAGCCATCCGGTACGCGGGATGGTGGTCTGCCCATGCAGCGTCAAAACTCTCAGCGCGGTGGCGGCCGGAGCCTGCCGGACCCTGCTGGAGCGCGCGGCCGAGGTCAACCTCAAGGAAGGCCGACCGGTTGTGCTGGTCCTTCGCGAGGCGCCATACAGCCTGACTCAGATCGAGAACATGCGCGCGGTAACCCTGGCCGGAGGCGTCGTGCTGCCGGCCAGCCCGGCGTTTTACCACAACCCTTCCTCGATCGGCGACCTGGTGGATTTCGTTGTCGCCCGGATCTTGGACCGGTTCGGTATCGCCCATGACCTGACTGTTCGCTGGGACGGAGATAATTCGTAAACACTCCCGCGAAAATAAAAGTTACGGACCGGCAGTCCAACGTGTTTCAGTTGGTCGAAAGTGTCACCGGAACCGGTGAGACTGACCGGCGGCCATCCGACGGCATCCGTGGCGTGCATGTGTATCTCACAGCCTGATAATTGTTTATAATCGATAAGTATCGAACCGGCTTGCCTGATGGGCGGCTGGTTTTTTGTTGATGCACAGATAGTTGGGATTGCCTGATATAAAAAACCCGCCGGAGTGATCCGGCGGGCTGGTCCTGTGTCAGGTGAACCTGCGGTGTTCATCCGGCCTGCTTAAGAGCCGGACGAAATCACGCTCAGGCATACAGGTCTACTCCCGCACCATAGTTACTTCCCGGCAGGGGATGCGAGAGCCGAGGTTTGGGAGCACTAAGCATTTTGACCGCGTTTTCGATGCCGGCCCGCTTGATGTTCCGTATTATGACCTGAAGCTGCAGCGGGTTCGCAACCGCAGAGGCCATCGATACATTCCCTGTCATTTGTTACCTCCTTGTAACAAATTCAGGGCATGGTCCCTGTTATTTATTTCGATATTTTTGAGGGCAAACTTTAGTATTTCTTTGTAAATCATACTGTTGGTTGCTTGGCAAGATTGCCCGGATCAGCCTGCCGGCCTGCGGCAAATGGATGAAACAGGGTTGAATTTTCAGCTCAGAGTAGTAAACTTGACTAGGTATCGATTGAGACAGCCGCGTGAGTTATGCGGATTTATCCATTAAGGGGTATTGCATGAAAAAAGCCGCTTTGGTCACCGGCGGAGCGAAAAGGATGGGTCGCGTGATAGCACTTCGCCTGGCCGGGCAGGGCTGGGATATCGTGCTGCACTACAGGTCATCGGCAGACGATGCGGAGCGGACCGCCAATGATATCCGTCGGCTCGGAGCGGCTTGCCACACCCTGCGCTGCGATCTGACGGAAATGGAACAGGTGCTGGACCTGGTGCCGAGGGCAGCGGAAGTTGCGGAAAACCTGGAGCTGCTGGTAAATAACGCATCGGTTTTCGAGCGCTCGGAGATTGCCGCCACCGATTCCGCCCTGTACGATTCTCAGATGGCGATCAACCTGCGGGCTCCGTTTTTCCTGTTGCGCGATTTTGCGAACAAATGCGCCCCGGGGCAGGTAATCAATCTGGTGGACACCCGGATCGGACGCGATGAATCGTCCTACGCGGCATACACCCTGAGCAAGAAAGCACTGGCCGAACTGACCCGCATGGCCGCCCGTGAATTCGCACCGGAGCTGCGTGTCAACGCCGTGGCCCCGGGCCTGATCCTGCCGCCGCCCGCTGGAAGCGGGGAGCAGTTTGCAGGGATGGCCCGCAAGGTACCGCTGAAAGCTACCGGGAACCCGGATCAGATCGCCGATGCGGTGATGTTTCTGGTGGACAGCGAATTTATCACCGGCCAGGTGATTTACGTCGATGGAGGGGAGCACCTGCTGTGAAACTGGCAACCGTAACCATCAAGGACCTGTGTCTGCGCTGCGTGATCGGTTTGAACGACTGGGAGCGCAAGGACAAACAGGACGTGGTAATCAATATCGAGTTCGATTTCGACGCGGAGCGGGCCGTGGCCGCCGACGACGGCGAGCTGACCGTGGATTACAAGACAATCACCAAACGGGTGATCGCCGGCGTGGAAGGCAGCAGCTTCAAGCTGCTTGAATCGCTGGCGGACCTTGTTCTGCGGCTCGTGATGGAAAGCGAGGGCGTTCTGCGCGCGACCGTGGAGGTGGACAAGCCCCACAGCCTGAGATTCGCTGAATCGGTATCGGTAACATTCTCAGCCGAAAGGTAAGCGATGAACACCGCGGTTGTCTCGGTCGGATCGAATATCGAGCCGGAGCGAAACGTGCGGGCCGCGAAAGACCTGCTGGCCGCGGGCCACGAGCTGGTGAGCTGCTCGGAGTTCGTACGTACCGAACCGATCGGCCACCCGGAACAGCCTGATTTTCTGAACGGGGCGTTCCTGGTGCGCACCGGCCTGAACCGTCGGGATTTCCGAGCCAGCCTCAAGGAGATCGAAAACCGGCTGGGACGGCTCAGGAGGCCGGACAAGTACGCCGCCCGCCGGATCGACCTGGATATCGTAGTCTGGAACGGCCGGATTGTTGACCGGGACTACTATACGCGCGATTTCGTGCGCAGCGCCTGCCGGCAGCTTCTCCCCGACCTGGAGAACGGTCAGGGTTGAGCCTGGCGGCGGCGCGAATTATTTTCCTCGGCGGAATCCGGACGCCATCATCATTGCCGCGCAAAAAAAGTCAGAAAGGAGCCGAATGGCCCGGAGGAAAAAACTCAAGACCACGATGAGTGAGAAGAAAATCAGGGAAATGATTTTCGAGGCCGGAGAGCTGTGCCTGGAGAAGAAAGCGCTTGACGTGGTCTTGCTCGATCTGCGCAAGATTTCCCAGATGACCGATTACTTCCTGATTACCAGCGGATATACAGACATTCACGTCCGCTCGGTGAGCGAGCACGTGGAAGAGCAGCTGCGCGAACGTCACGGGATCAAGCCCTGGCATATCGAGGGACTTGAGAACGGGCGCTGGGTGCTGCTCGACTATGTCGATTTCGTGATCCACATTTTTCAGCCCGAGGCGCGGGCGTTCTACCAGTTGGAGAAGCTGTGGATCGACGCCGTGCGGCACGAGATCGGCAGCGGCGAGGAGGAGGGAGCGGCGGCGCAGGGCAGTGAAGCGGGTTAAGGAGCTCTGTCCGAAGCGATAACATGATCTCCCGGTTTTCTACTTAAATCCTGCCAGCCTGCGTCCAATTTGTGAGTGTAATCCAATACACACCCCTGTGTCCCCTCTTTTTAGAGGGGAATAAAAACACCGGTTGCTCCGGGTCTGTGTCGATGAGTCACCAGCGGAAAAATTCCCCTCTTGAGAGGGGTGACCCCGATAAATCGGGGTCGGGGTGTGTCAGGAGCAATAGTTCCAACATGAAAATACACTACAACCCCAAGTTGAAGCAGTTCGCTCGGGAACTTCGGAAAAACAGCACTCTGGCGGAGGTTTTGCTCTGGCAGCGTTTGCGAAATAAGCAGTTCCACGGTCTGGATTTTCACCGTCAGAAACCGATCGACGAATACGTAGTAGATTTCTTCTGCCCAAAACTGAAACTGGTTATAGAGGTTGACGGGCACAGCCACGACTTAAAACAGGCAGAAGACGAAAAGAGGCAGTCAAGACTTGAAGCGCTAGGTTTTATGGTGGTCAGGCTGCTGGATTCCGATGTAAAAACCAATCTGGATGGAGTTCTCAAGGCTCTGGAAAAAAAGTTTGAGTTGGCTAGGAAAGCAGGCCGCTGACGCGGCCTTTTACACACCCCTGTGTCCCCTCTTTTTAGAGGGGAATAAAAACAGTGGTTGCCCCGGGCCTGTGTAGATGGAGAGATCAGCGTAAAAAATCCCCTCTTGTTAGAGGGGAATAAAACCTCGGTTGCCCCGGTTCTGTGCAGGATAGCTATCAGTAAAAATTCCCCTCTTGTTAGAGGGGAATAAAAACACCGGTTGCCCCGGGCCTGTGTAGATGGAGAGATCAGCGTAAAAAATCCCCTCTTGTTAGAGGGGAATAAAAACACCGGTTACCCCGGGCCTGTGTAGATGGAGAGATCAGCGTAAAAAATCCCCTCTTGTTAGAGGGGAATAAAAACACCGGTTACACCGGGCCTGTGTAGATGGAGACATCAGCGTAAAATTCCCCTCTTGTTAGAGGGGAATAAAACCTCGGTTGCCCCGGTTCTGTGCAAGATAGCTATCAGTAAAAAATCCCCTCTTGAGAGGGGTGCCTGCGCCAGCAGGCGGGGTGTGTTATACTGAATTTTCTTAAAAAAGTTTACTGCTGCTTCCTCTCGGTGGCCACGGTTACCATCTCGATCCCGCTCTGGCGCGCCAGGTCCATCACCTCGATCACTTTCCCGTGGGTCACTTCCTTGTCCGCCTTCAAGTTCAGCACCGGCGGCTTGCCCTCGCCCAGCGACTGCTTGAACATCTCCGGCAGTTCGTCGACCCGCACCATCTGGTCGCCGAAATACAACTCGCCCTGGCTGGTCAGGTAAACGGTCATCGGCTCGGGGGCGTCGGAATCGGGCGGCTCGGCTCCGGATTCCGGCAGGTTGATCTTGAGCGCAGGCTGGTCCATGAACGTGGCGCTGACCATGAAGAAGATCAGCAGCAGGAACACCACGTCCACCAGCGAGATGATGTTGATTGCGGCCTTGCGCCTGTGGCGCTGGGAGAACTGCATCAGCGGCCAGCCCTCTGGGTCCCGGGTTTGACTGCCCTGGCCAGGCCGAAGCCGGAGAGCTTGTTCAGCAGGCAGCCGGCCCAGTACTCGAGGTCCATCACCAGCCCGTCCACTTTGTTGGTGAAATAGTTATACGCCACCAGCGCGGGGATCCCGATACACAGGCCCGTGGCGGTGGTGACCAGCGCCACCATGATCCCGCCGGCCAGCGCGCTGGCCTGGCCGATCCCGAACTGGGTGATATCGCGGAAGATCTGGATCATGCCCATCACGGTCCCCAGGATACCCAGCAGCGGGCTGATCCCGGCCACCGTTTCCAGGATCGCCAGTCCGCGCTCCAGCTGCCTTGTCTGCTGACGGCCGGTGTCGAGAATCGCTTCCTTGATCTCTTCTTTCGGCAGTTTTTTCATCTCCAGGGCGGTCAGCACCACTGAGCTGAACGGTCCCTTGTTTTTTTCGCAGATCGAATAGGCCAGACCCAGGTCCTCGGGTCCCTTGATATTTTCGATCACCTGGGTGATATCCGGGCGGATCACTTTCGAGCGCCGCAGGTTCAGCGATCTTTCCACGATTATCGCCAGCGCCACCACGGAGCAGACCGCCAGCGGGTACATCAGCACACCGCCCTGCTGAAAAAGCTCGATCATCTCTTAACCTGCCTTCAAGTCAAATTTACCGGATAAATTCGTTGTAGAAAAATCCCGCCGTGATCTCCAGGTACTCGTCCGGGAAATCGCTCGGCAGGGGAATGAACGGGAACGTGGCTTTTATCGAATGCACGCTGGTGTTTTTCAGGGTCTCGTGCCCGGTGTAGGTTATCAGTACGAAATCGGTCAGCGAACCGTCCTGTTGAATCCTGAACCGCAGATACGTACGCCCGCGGATCAGGCCCATGTAGAACGCGGGCGGGGGATATATATTACGCTCGATCTTTTTTTTCAACTCTTTCAGATAGGGCGCCCAGTTCCAGTTATAGGTGGACAAGCTGAAATCGCTGCCCACCGGCGCGCGGCTCTGCCGGTTATCGAAACGGGGGGCGCGGGGTATGTAGGGACGGCCCTGCCGGCCTTGTGGTTGCTGCTGAGGCTGGGGTGGTTGTGGCTGCTGCTCCTTCTCCTTGGGAGTCAGCCTGCTGAGCGCCTCGAGCTGGCGCATCGGGTCGGCGGCCGTGCCGGTTTCGGTGCGTTCCGGCTCCACCAGTTCGCGTTCCTGCTGTTCGTGCTGAGGGCTTTCCGGCGTGCCGGGCGCGGCCGTGGATGGCTCCGGTTCCGGAGTCATCGCGGCGATCTCCGAGCGCCCTTCCTGGTAGGGCAGTCCCTCGGCCAGCTCTTGCGGGGCATCGGGGTTGCTGGCGGCCAGGTTCTTGTCCGAGATAAACGGGGTCACCTGTTCCACCGGGCTTTCAACAGCATCCTCGGGCGTATCCACGAAAATGAAAGTCATCCTGTCCTGCTGGGCATCAGCCGCGGCCTGTGCGGCGCGGGCCTCGTCCGTGGATTCCATGAACACGCGCAATGGGACGAGCAGCAGCAGGACATGCAGCAGAATCGAAATCAGGAAAGTTTTTTTCAGGCTTATTTCGTCTGACACGGTTCTACCCGGGAATGTTATTTAGGAGGGCGGTGAAAAAATCTTTTCACCCGCCCGTATAGAAATGTATTGCTTTGATCGCTGTCAAGGGCAAGACAAGCCGTTCCAATTGTGACGTATCGAGATATTAAATGTTATTAGCCTTGCTAGCTTTATGAACTGCTCCCTTTCGAATATGCTCTGAACGGCCCTTGACAGCTTGTTCCCCTTACCTTCATGGTTTTTCACAACTCTTTTAGCTGGACAGGATATGGTTGGTGGTAAATGTCAACATGCAAAAAGCCGGTATTCAGGAGTCAGAATGAAACAGTTGTCCCTGTACGTCCGATCGGCTTTTCCAGTATTTCGTTTTTTGATTCTGTCTCTTGTATTCTGTCTTTCGTTTTTCTCCCGACCTCTGTCTCATGACTCATGCCCTTACTACACCCCCGGCGCGCGGATAGTTCTCCGTCCCGCAGCCGCCAAATCTACTCGCCCGCCGGCCCGGCTCCGTGGAGTGTCCAGGTTGAGCGCAGGGTGTAGTTGCTCCCGCTGCCGTCGTCCCGCCACAGTTCCACTTCCGGCGTGCCGTCACCCACGGTTACGCGCATGAACGTGCTGGGCGCGCCCATGTCGCCCACGCCGCGGCTATGGCCCGAGTCCAGCTGCCAGACGCCGTTGAGATAGCTGACTGAGGCGTTGTGGGTGTGCCCGCAGAGGTAGACGGCGTCGTGCTCGCGCAGCAGGGCCATGAACCGGGCGTTGTTCTCTTCGTGCTCGTTGAGGCTGTCGTCGGCGTGACGCACCCGGCCGCTGCTCTCATCGGGCACGGGCACCACCGGTTCGTGGCCGGCGACTATCTTGTACGGCTTCGTCGAGGCGGCCAGGTCGGCGGCCAGCCACTCGTAAAGCTCGTCAACCACGTCGCCGTTTGTCCCGATATCGCTGCTGCCGTCGTAGTACTGGTTGATCACCGAGAAGTGGGCCGGGCCGTAGTCAAACGAGAAAGTCGTTTCCACGCTGCCCTCGGGGCCGGTGCGAATGATACCCGGCAGCTTGTCGCCGCCGGCGTTGTACTCCCGCAGCCAGGCCATGTCCTCAGATGTTTCCGCTTCGTGGTTGCCGATCACCGGGTACCAGGCGTAATCGGCTCCGATCAGCGAATCCAGCACCTCGCGAATATGCCACGGTGGGTCGATATCGCCGGGGCTGACCATGAATTCCCCCGCGCCGGCATCGACGATAGCCTGGACCACCTGGGCGAAATGCCGGCCGTCGCGATATTCCGGTTTCGCGAACTGGCGCATGTCACAGCTAACCAGGAAAGTGAAACCGCTGTCCTCGTTCGGACGGGCTTTGATTTTGAACTGACACGAAAACAATACACCCATGCTGACCAGCAAAAACGCGGACTTCCCGCCCCGGCTCCAGATCTTTCCCATCGGTTGGTTCTCCTTTGTCAGACAACCTCGTCGACTCTCGGGTTACTCATTGTTTGCGGATTTTGTAGATTCCTATTCTATAGCCGCTTACGTTACGTGTCAAGCACTGCGCGGTCACTGTGAGATGGATAGATGCGAAAAAAACTTGACTTGCCGCACCGGGTCGGGCAATCATTCCAGTCCTGCAAAACGAGAGACGTTTTAACCGCGGATGGGAGGCCCCGTGGCCGAAAGGCTGGTACTGCTGGATGGATATGCGATGCTCTACCGGGCGTATTTCGCGTTCATCAACAATCCGCGCCGCACCTCGCGCGGCGAGAACACCAGCGCCGTGTTCGGCATGCTGCTGCAATTGGGCAAGCTGATGGAGGACTGCGAGCCGACCTACCTGGCCCTGGTGATGGATACATCCAAGCCCACTTTCCGCGACAAGCTCTACCCCGACTACAAGGCCACCCGCGAGAAAATGCCCGAGGAGATGCGCGAGCAGATCCCCTGGGCGCGCGAGCTGATGACCGAGGGGCTGCGGGTGCCGATTATCGAGCTGGACGGCTACGAGGCGGACGATGTGATCGGCACGCTGTCCCGCCGGGCCGAGGCTGAGGGCGTGGAGTGCGTGATTGTCTCCGGTGACAAGGATTTCCACCAGTTGATTACTGACAAGGTGCTGCTCTATAACCGGAAGGGTCGCGGAGAGGAAAGCGAGTGGGTGGGACCTGACAACGCCGGCGAACGCCTGGGCGTACCGCCGGAGAAAACTGTCGATTTCCTGGCCCTGACCGGCGACAGCTCCGACAACGTGCCCGGAGTCAAGGGCGTGGGCAAGGTGGCCGCCGCCAGGCTGCTGGCCCAATACGACTCCCTGGACGACATCTACGACCACCTCGGCGAGATCCCGCAGAAGGGGCTGAGAAACAAGCTGGAGGAGGGACGCGAGAGCGCCCTGCTCAGCCGTCAACTGGTCACGATCATCACCGACCTGGATATCGATCTGGACTGGGATGACCTCAAGGTCTGCGAGCCGGACAGGGAAAAGCTGTCCGAACTGTTCGAAAAACTCGAATTCCGCACTCTTCGCGGACGCTTCGGGCTTGAGCCGGTCGTGAAGAAAACGGAGATGGTTGAAAAAGATTACCGGCTGGTCAAGGACCGCAGGGAGTTGGAGCAGGTTGTCGCAGAGCTGGTAAGGGCAAAAAAGTTCGCGGTGGATGTCGAAACCACCGGGCTCGACCCGATCTCCGTAGAACTGGTGGGGATCAGTCTCAGCTGCCGGGAGCACAGCGGATGGTACATCCCGGTGGCCCATTCCCAGGGAGTGAATGTCGAGCTGGCAACGGTCCGCGAGGTGCTGGGGCCCGTGCTGGCCGATGAGTCTGTCGGCTGCGTGGGGCAGAATATCAAATACGATTTCGTGGTGCTCGAGCGCGCCGGGCTGCCCGTGCGGGGAATCGTCGGCGACCCGATGATTGCCAGCTACCTGCTTGACCCCGGTCTGCGCTCCCGCAAGCTCGACGCCCTGGCCGAGAACCTGCTCGGTTACCGGATGAAGAGTTACACCGAGGTGGCGGGCGAGGGCAAGGAACAGGTGACTTTCGACATGGTGGGTCTGGACGAAGCGACATTCTATTCCGCCGAGGATGCGGATATCACGCTGATTATCGAAAATTTGCTCGACAGGAGGATGAAAGACGAGGGACTGGAAAAGCTGTACCGCGAGGTGGAACTGCCGCTGATCCCTGTGCTGGCCCGGATGGAGATGGAGGGCGTGGCCCTGGACGTGCCCTGCCTGGAAAGCATGAGCGGCCAGATGGAGCTGCGGCTGAATGCGCTGAAGCAAAAGGCCTGGGAACTGGCCGGCCACGAGTTCAATGTCAACAGCACCCAGCAGCTGGCAACGATCCTGTTCGATGAACTCGGGATCAAGCCGGTCAGGAAAACTAAAACCGGATTCAGCACCGACAGCGCCGTGCTGGAGCAGTTGTGGAACGAGTACCCGCTGCCGGGGATCATGCTCGAACTGCGCGAGGTGGCCAAGCTCAAGAGCACCTACGTGGACTCGCTGCCCCAGCAGGTTAACAGGCGCACCGGCAAGGTGCACACGTCGTTCAACCAGATGGTGGCCGCCACGGGCAGGCTTTCGAGCAATAACCCGAACCTGCAGAATATCCCGATCCGCACCGAGGAGGGCCGGGCGATCCGCAAAGCTTTCGTACCCTCCGCGCCGAACCGTCTGCTGCTGTGCTGCGACTACAGCCAGATCGAGCTGAGGATACTGGCCCACCTCTCTGGCGATGAGTCGATGATCGAGGCGTTTACCCGCGGAGTGGATATCCACACCGAAACCAGCGCCAGGCTGTTCGGGCTGGACCCCTCCGCTGTAACTCCGCAGCACCGTGCACGGGCCAAGACGATCAATTTCGGGGTACTTTACGGCATGGGACCCCACCGGCTGAGCAACGAGCTGAAAATCCCCTACAAGGAAGCCAGGCAGTTTATCGACGACTATTTCGCGCGGTTCCCCAAGATCCGCGAATATCTCGACTCTCAGGTGGCGCAGGCCCGCGAGCAGGGCTGGGTCTCGACAATCATGGGCCGCAGGCGCAAGCTGCCCGATATCAACAGCGGCAACCGGGTTCAGCGGCAGAGCGCGGAGAGGATGGCGCTCAACACACCGATCCAGGGCTCGGCGGCCGACCTGATCAAGGTGGCGATGATTGAGGTGGACCGGGAATTGGCAAAAAAATTCCCCGAGGCGAAAATGATCCTCCAGGTGCATGACGAGCTGGTATTCGACGTGCCGGAGGGCCAGGTGGACAGCGTGGCGGAACTGGTGGTGGACCTGATGGAGAACGCGTACACGCTGGACGTGCCGGTGAAAGTCGACTTGGGCACGGGTCGTAACTGGCTGGAATGCAAGTAAACGGCGGAGGCGAGATGCCGGCGATCGGACTGACGGGAAATATCGGCTCGGGCAAGAGCACTGTGGCCGGGATCTGGAAGGAAAAGCGGGGCGCGATGGTGATCGACGCCGACCGGATCGGCAGCGAGGCGGTGGTCCCGGGCAGCGAGGCGCTGGGCAGGCTGGCCGCCCATTTCGGCGACCAGGTGCTGCTGAGCGACGGGACTCTCAACCGCCGCCGCACAGCCGAACTCGCGTTCCGTAATGACACCGACCGTCAGGTGCTGAATTCGGTCGTCCACCCGGAGATAATCCGCCGGATCGGGCTGGAGATGGCGGCGGCGCGTAAAGCCCGGGTAAAAGCGGTGGTGGTTGACGCGGCGCTGATTTTCGAGTTCGGGTTCGATAACCATGTCGACTTGCTGGTGGTGGTGGATGCGCCGCGGGAGATCAGGATCGAGCGGATGCTGGCCAAAGGGAAAATGGACCGGGAAACCGTGGAGCGGGTGATGGAGGTCCAGATGCCGCCGGAGGAGATGCGCAAGAAAGCCGACTATGTGCTGCTGAACGAGGGCAGCCTGGACACCCTGGAAACCGCAGCGCTGGAGCTTTACGACCGGCTGGTACCCAAAGTTTAATATATATCTTTGTGTAGAGAGAACCTTGTGTTTCCCCCGTAAAGAAGCGCAGCATGCCGTGTTCCTGCAATACTAAAATTAATATAGCTGATTTTACAGCGTTAGCCTGCCGCCCAGCTTCCCGTATACTTCCCCGCCGCTTTTGCCGATCTCGATCCCCAGGTGCAATACCAGCAGGTTCCACTCCAGCCCGCCGTAGAACACGCCCTCGGACTCATCCCTGCTCCAGTTGGCCCCTGTATCGCTGACCTCGATAGCGCTGATATTTACGCCGATACCGGCGTAGGGTGTGACCACGAACAGGTTCTTACTGATATCGGCGCGCAACGCCCAGGTAGAGAACTCGATATCGGGTGCCAGCAGGTCGGTCGGCAGGGCGATTATTTTAAGGCCGCCGGTTTTATGGTAGCCGGCGGTCACTGAAATAGCCGGGGCGTTGATCGAGTTGCGCAGGATACCCAGCCGGACTCCGCCGCCCACATGGGCGACGTCGGTCGGGACCTCGCCGTTGAGGAACATCTGGCCGGCCTTGAAATAGACGTCCAGCGAGCCGACCCCGTGGATTCCCGGTCCCAGCGTGGTGCCTTCGAGAATTCCCAGCCGCAGGACCGCGCTGTAGCTGCCGGCGTTGAACTCGTCGCTGTCCACGTCGGGGCGGAGATAGGTCCCGTCGACACCGAGCGAGAAATGGCCCAGCCCGCCCAGTGTGTTGGCGCTGGCCGAGACGATATTGCCGCCGGCCGAGAGAGCGCCGAACCAGCCCGATGACCCCTCGTACTTGGTCTGGGCGCGTACGCCTTCGGCAGAAAGAAAGACCAGCAGGGTTAACACCAATTTTCCAAAAGTTCTCATTTCCAGCCTCCACCGGATATTAGCGCTAAAGATAGACAACCCTTCCGTCGCCAGCGGCAATGCGGCCGATAATCCTGGCTTCCTCGCCCTGCATGCCGATAGCACCCGCCACCTCGTCCAGGTTATCCTCGGCCACGAAAACCACCATGCCGATGCCCATGTTGAACACGCGGCAGGCCTCCATCTCGTCGACCCCGCCCTCATCGACCAGCACCTCGAACAGCCGGGGGACATCCCAGCTCGCGGTTTCGATCTCTGCGTGCATGCCGGTGCCGAACACGCGCGGCAGGTTGTCGGTCAGGCCGCCGCCGGTTATATGCGCGGCAGCGTCAATCAACTCACGCGCCAGCAGGATTTCCAGCGGCTTCTTGTAGCTCTTGTGCACCGCCAGCAGCGCCTCGCCGACAGTCTCGCCCTTGCCGCCCGGCAGGGGATCGTGAACGTCCAGACCCATCTGTTGGAACAGCACTTTGCGCGCCAGCGAATAGCCGTTGGTGTGCAGTCCGGAGGACGGCATGCCCACCAGGATGTGCCCCGGTTTCACGCGCTCGCCGGTGAGCAGGCGCTTGCGCTCGGCCACCCCGACGATAAACCCGGCCAGGTCGTAATCGCCGGGAGCGTAAAGGTCGGGCATCTCGGCAGTTTCGCCGCCCAGCAGGGCCACGCCGTTTTCCTTGCAGCCATCGATAAACCCCGTCATCACTTCGTCGATATGAGCAGGTTCCAGCTTGCCGGTGCTGATATAGTCCATGAAAAACAGCGGCCGCGCGCCCTGGACCATGATATCGTCCACGCAGTGATTGACCAGGCAGCGGCCCACCGTGTCGTGACGGCCGGCTTTCTGCGCCACAATCAGCTTGGTCCCGACCCCGTCGGCGCTGCTGATCAGCACGGGCTCTTCCATCTCCAGACCGGCCAGGGAGAACATCCCGCCGAAATTGCCCACATCACTGAGGACGCCCTCGGTAAATGTCTCCTTGACCCGTGCCTTGAACCGGCTGAGCGCGTCGCTGGCGGCGTCGATATCGACCCCGGCTCGCTTGTAGGCGTCCTGCTTTTTGTCGGCGCTCACTTTTTTTAAGCTCCGCGGTTTCAGTTGAACCTGACCAGCCGGCGGAATTTTTCCACCCGGTTTTCGATATCATCGATGGTGATTTCCTGCAGTCGCCTGGTGCTGAAATCCTCGCAACAGAAGCTTGCCATCGCGCTGCCGTAGACCGCGGCGGTTTTCATCGACTCGGCGGACTTGTCGCCGGTGCGATGCAGCCAGGCCGTGAACCCGGCGGCGAACGTATCGCCCGCGCCGGTGGGATCGACCACGCGCAGCAGCGGGTAGCCCGGCACCGCGAAATACTCATCGCCCAGGGCCAGCAGCGCGCCGTGCTCACCCTTTTTAAGCACCACGTATTCCGGTCCCATCCGCTGGATATCCAACAGGATATCGGTAACGTTCAGTTTGCCGGTCAGCTGACGGCCCTCATCGTCGTTGAGGATCAGCACGTTGGAGCGGGCGATCACTTTTTCCAGGTTCTCCCTGTCGCTGGAGATCCAGAAATTCATCGTGTCGGCCACCACCAGGTCCGGGTTGTCCAGCGCATCGAGCACCATCAACTGCTGCGGCGGATCGACATTGGCCAGGCAGACAGTCCGGCAGGCCCGGTAGCTCTCGGGCACGTCGGGCAGGTTGTCGGCGATCACGCCCAGATCGGTGAAGGTGGTGTCCCGCTTGTTGATATCATCGTGGTACTTGCCGCCCCAGCGGAAAGTATCGCCCTCGACCACTTTCACGCCCTCGGTGTCCAGCCCGGGGCGGTCGAACTCGGCCCAGCGGTCGAAATCAGTGCCCACCAGGCTCACCAGGTTCACGGGCGCTAACAGGCTGCCGGCAATCGCGAAAAATGTTCCGCTGCCGCCCATGGCCTCCTCGGCCTTGCCGTAAGGAGTTTCAACAGTGTCTATGCCGATCGTGCCGACAGCCACTATCCCGTCACTTTTAGCAACTGCCATATCCTCAGCTCTCCCGGTTACATTTTTTCAGGGGCGGTTATCCCCAGCAATTCAAGTCCGTTGGCCATCACCCTGCGCACGCAGTCGGCCAGGTAAAGCCGGTCGCGCGATAGTTCCGGCGCGGCAGAGTCGACAATCCGGTGTTTCTGATACCAGGCATGGAACAATCCGGCCAGCTCCTCGAGGTGTTCGGTCAGCAGGTGGGGCGAGAGCGCATGGGCCACCCGCTCCACCAGCGCCGGGTATGCGGCCAGATGGACAGCCAGTTCAACCTCTTCCCGCTCCTTGAGCAGAGACGGCTCGTGGCCGCGCCAGCTTTGACGGTTACCGTCCCAGACACCGGCTTCCCGCGCCGTGGGCGTGAGGTTGCAGGTTCTGGCATGCACGTACTGGCAATAGTAGACCGGGTTCTCGTTGGAATGTTTGCGCGCCAGGTCCAGGTCGAATACGAGGTGGCTGTCGGCCTTGCGCATCACGAAGAAATAGCGGGCCACATCCACGCCCACTTCCCTGCACAGCTCGGCCAGGGTGATAAACTTGCCGGCGCGGGTGCTCATTTTAATCTGTTCGCCGCCCTCGGTAAAACTCACCATCTGGTGGATCACATAACGCAGCCAGTGATCCGGATAACCCAGCATCCTTATCCCGGCGGTCATGCGGGGCACATAGCCGTGGTGGTCGGCGCCGTGGATATTGATTGCCTCGTCGAACCCGCGCTCGTGTTTGTTGAGGTGATAGGCCAGATCGGGCAGGAAGTAAGTGGGCTCGCCGGTGCTTTTGACAATCACCCGGTCCTCGTCGTCGCCGTATTCACTGGTTTTGCACCACACGGCACCTTCTTTTTCGTAGCTGAGTCCTTTGTCATGCAGCAGCCCCAGCAGCTTGTCGATCCGGCTTTTGGGCTTGTCCTCCGGGCCTTCGTGTTGGTCCTTGCGGTAGAGATCGCTTTCGAGCGACCAGACGTCGAATGTGAGTTTGAAATTTTGCAGATCCTCGTCGATCATCCGCCGTATCCGTTCGGCGGCGTACTCGCGGAAAATACGCAGGCTTTCCTCGTCGACCGCCTCCGCTGCATTGGCGGGGAGGTATTTAGGTCCGTGTTCGTTGTCGAACTCTGCGGCGATTTCCAGCAGGTATTCGCCCTGGTAGCCGTTTTCGGGAAAGGGGAAAGCCGGATCGTGGCGCTGTATATATCGGGCGCGCAGGCTGTGGCCCAGGATGTTCATCTGGTTGCCGGCGTCGTTGTAGTAATACTCCCGGGTCACATCCGCGCCGCGGGCGGCCAGCAGGGAGCAGAGCACATCGCCCAGGGCCGCCTGCCTGCCGTGGCCGATCGTGAGCGGACCGGTGGGGTTGGAGCTGACGAACTCAACTACAACCTTATGCCCTTCCAGCTCGTTACCCCGCCCGTATTTGTCTCCCTCACGCTGAATCGCACTCAGTTGGCCGAAACTCCAGACCGGGGAGATACGGAAGTTGAGAAAGCCGTTGGGGGCAACCTCGACACAGTCCACGAAATCCTTGTCGAACTTCAGCCTGCCGGCGATATCTTCGGCGATCAGCGCTGGTTTCCTGCGCAGCACGCGCGCCAGCAGAAAGGCGGCGTTGACAGCCAGGTCTCCGTGGGCGGGGTCTTTCGGTTTTTCGATTACGTAATCCGGAGTTTCCGGGAGCTGCATCTCTTCCAGGGCTCTGTCCACAGCCTGTTTGATAATATCTTTCATCTTTACCGCTGATTGGTTATTTTGTGCGTTCGTACCAGAGGGGCCAGCCCGCAGGGGGGGGCTTTACCCCAACACAATCACCCGTTCCGCAAAGCAAGAAATATACAGCAAAACAGTGGATTTCGCAAAGGTTGGGACGGCTGCCGGAGTTGCGTGGCAATCTTGACAGGTAGCCGATAAGACGTTTATATTTACCGCTTTACCGCTATCGGAATGAGGAAAACAGTTACCGGTCTCGCTTCTAGGGGAGTTTTATCAGATGAAGAGGACGTTTCAGCCCAGCAACCGCAAGAAAAAGAACAAGCACGGATTCCGTGCGCGGATGGCTACCAAGGGCGGCCGCAAGGTTATCCGCCGCCGCCGCGCCCGCGGCCGCAAGCGCCTGTCTGCCTGATTCGCCGGAAAAGTGGGACCTTAAGCCCCGGAGCCTGCCGCGATGGGTTTTCCCCGAAAGTCGTCCCTCCGGTCAAGTGAGACGATCGGCAAGGTGATCAGAAACGGAAAATGCATTACCAGCGGCCCGCTGAAACTGCACGTGATGGCAACCGGAGTTGGTGAGCGCAACCTGTTCGCTTTCGCAATCCCCAGGTACGGCCACAGTATTGTCGAGCGCAACCGGCTCAGGCGCAGGCTGCAGGAACTTGTCCGCCAGCTTCCTTTAGCGGAGGATGGACAACTGGCTGTGCTGAGATGCGGTCCCCGGGCCTATGAGCTCGAGTACAGCGAACTGAAAACTGGTTATGACCGGCTGGTTAACCGGATATCCGCGGACAAGCGGTGATCGGTCCGGAGCACGAGCCGTTTTTTTTTGAGGTGGCGAGTCATGTTCGCAGCAATGACAGGAGCAGTACAAAAAGCGATGGCGGGGACAGTGGGGCTTTACCAGCTTACAGTCAGCAGGCTCTTTCCGTCCTCCTGCCGGTTTTACCCGTCATGCTCCGAATATGCCCGGCTGAGCCTGCTCAAGTACGGACCCCTCAAAGGGTTGTGGCGCAGCGTCGTCCGTCTGAGCAAGTGCCATCCCTTCCATCCGGGCGGAGTTGATCACCCTTGAGCAGACGAACAAATTTTAAGTTGATGATTCAGGTGAGGAGATAATGGAGAAGAACGCAGCCCTGGCCATGGCCCTGATTTTCGGCCTGTGGATGTTTTACATTCTGGTGATGGCGCCCCGGCCTCAGCCGCTAAGCGAACAGCCGCTGGTTCCGGTTGATTCGGCAGCCCGGACTGTCGAGAGCCGGTATGTGCCGCCGGACCTGGATTCCGCCCTCGGCGCTCGAGCTCCCGGTCTGGCTGAAAAGATTACTGACAGCCAACCCGCGGACACGATGCCGGTCGATACAGTGGTCGTAAGTTCGAATATCTACGAGTACCACTTTATCACTCGCGGGGGAGTGCTCTCCCGGGCTCTGCTTAAGAAATACCCGGCTTTCAGGCCGAAAGGTTCCGACAGCCGCGGCGAGGCCGGGCCGGTACAGCTCATCCCGCCGGGAGAGAGCGAGTTTCTGCGCACCAGCCTGCACCTGAAAAATCTGACGCAGCCGATAGAACTCGGCGAGCGCCATTTCGTACCCAGTTCAAAAAAGATCGTGTTGAGTGGATCAAGGACCGAAGCCGACCTGGAGTTCGTGCACGAGTTGGCCGGCGGGAACCGGGTAAGGATAGTCTATTCCTTCGATAATGATACCTACCTCGTGGGAGCGAAACTCTACCTGCCCGATCGGCTGCATGGCCCCGAGGAGAACCGGGTGGAAGTCCGGCTCGGGCCGTCGCTGGTTTCCAATGAGAAGAATCCCGATGAGGACTACGCAGAGTACGAAGTGGTCTATTTCGAGGATGGCGAGCTGACCGACAAGGACCTGGGGGACCTGGAAGAAAGCGACTGGTCGCCGAGCGGGGAGCGCAGGATTCTGTGGGGCGGACTGAAAAGCAAGTACTTTATCGCCGCCTTTTTCGTGCCGGAATCGCTGATGGTCGGGATGCGGGGCAGCGGAGACGAGGAGGCCCGTGCGATGGCCTACAGCGGGTTCTTCAAGGTGCCGCCCCGGCCCGGACCGATCGAGTTCTCGTTCTATGTGGGACCGCAGGCTTACGAGGAACTGACCAAGCTCAACTACGGCATGGGCAAACTGGTGGAGTACGGCTGGTGGATCATCAAGCCCTTCTGCAAGTACAGCCTGCAGGTGATGCTCTGGATGCACCAGTATATCTCGAATTACGCGCTGGTGCTGATCTTCTTCGCACTGGCGGTCAAGGTGGTATTCTGGCCGCTGACGATCAAGAGTACGAAAAGCCAGATCAAGATGCAGCAGATCCAGCCGCTGGTGCAGCAGGTGAAGGACAAGTACAAGGACGACCCGCAGAAAGTGCAGCAGGAAACCATGCGGCTCTACAAGGAGCACAAAGTCAATCCGCTTGGCGGGTGCCTGCCGATCCTGGTGCAGATGCCGGTGCTGATCGCCCTGTTCTATGTTTTCCGGATGACGATCGAGTTCCGCGGGGCGGAAGCTTTCGGCTGGATCAACGATCTCAGCCAGCCCGACCCGTACTACATCCTGCCGATTGTGATGGGGCTGACCCAGTTCGTAACCCAGAAAATGATGCCCACCAGCATGGACCCCAAGATGAAACCGATGCTGTACATGATGCCGGCCGTGATGGTGTTCATTTTCCTGCGGTTCTCGGTTGGACTGGTGTTTTACTATACCTGGGTGAATATCTTTCAGATGGTCCAGCAGATTTATATCAACCGGCAGTTCCACGGCGAGGACAGGAACAAGGTCGCCGTGGCTAAGAAAAACGCCGGGGATGCAGCGAAAAAGCCGGCGCGGCAACGAAAGAAAAAGAAGTAGTCTTGCGGTATGACGGACTAGAAAAGGCCGGTTGCTGATGGCAACCGGCCTTTTTCAATAATAAAACTGCCAGAGAATTGCTATCCCTTGAAATCGATGATCCTGCCGACATACCTCCGCATGCTTGCCAGGCGCTCAAGAGCAGCCTGACTCGGCACCTGACGCACAAGCTTTTCGGTTTTCGCTTCCCTCAATTGCACTACCCGCCGGTCAGCGCCGCCGTGGATGTAGTACCGCGCATTGAGGTCCTGAATGCCGGTAAGCTCGTCGACAGGCTTTGAGAGCTTCCTCGAATCCAGAATATTTTTCAATTCGGTTGAGCCTCCGAGAGCGGCTTTTGCCCCCGCCTTGAGTCCATCGGCAATGTTCCGGTTTACTTTCGGCGAACTTGTACTGATAGCCGCCGACTTTCTGGCCTGGCGGTTGTAATGGTAAGTCGGCCTTTGAACATCCCCACCGCTGGTATTAATCCTGGAACTCATCGTGTTCTCCCAAGATTTTCGGTCTTGATGGGGTCAATCCGCCTTACGGAATCGGTAGAACGGAGCAAGGGCAGCCCCGGTGATCGCGCGCCGGAGCCACCCTCTGAATCGATGCGCTGTGGTTCTGCTTACGAAAGCAGGATCAGCACGTTGTTCGACAACTCGTTGGCCTGGCGCAGGAAACTGGTGGCGCTGGCGTTGAGTATCTGTGCCGTGACGAACTCGATTATCTCCTCGCTGTAATCCAGATCCCTGATCTGCGATTCGCTGGCCTGCAGGTTCTGTTTCGCTACTTCCAGGTTGGCGATCGTGCTCTCCAGCCTGTTTTGAACCGCTCCGAGCGTGCTGCGCTGGGCGCTTACCCTGTTCAGCGCTTTGTCCACCACGCGGATCGCCTGGTTGGCCAGCCCCTGATCGGTGACGTTGATCTTATCTACCTGCAGGGCCTTGCTGCTCATCGTATTGATCTGGGTCGACAGGGTCTGGCCCGCGCCCGCGCCGATATGGAAGGTCAGCGGGCGGGGGGCGATCTGCAGCACGAACGCGCTGCTGCCGGCTACGGACAGCGGTTTGACAATACTGAAGCCGGCGATGGTGGCGCTGCCGCCGATAGAGATATCCAGGCTGGTGCGGAACGCCAGGTCCACTCCGTCGATCATCCCGCTGGCCCTGTTTCCGCTGACTTTCAGGCTCTTCTGAGTCGATGCTCCGCCGTCGGCTCCGATATTGGTCACGGTCAGCGAAAAGATCGGGCTCTTGGAGTCCTGGATCTCGCTGAAGCCGAATGCCGACAGCGCGGCGGCGTCGCCGCCGAAGGTTATCTGCCGCCCCGGCTCGGGGGTGAGCACATAGATTTCAGTGGCGTTTTCGGTTCCAACGTTTGTGGCCACGTCGACAAGTGTGTCGCCCACGGCCCTGCTGCCGCCCAGGCCGAGGTCGTTGGCGGAGTCGGGATCGTTGATCGCCAGCGATATCCTCCGGGTCACATCGCTCAGAGTATCTGTGCGGAACAGGGTCACGTCCGACACCTCGGTCGAGGCGTCCGAGCCCAGCTTGATTGTCACGCTGTCCACACCACTGCCGAACACGCCGAAGTCCTGGAAGCGGCTGATCGACTGGAGCTGGGTGGTGGCCTGTGCGTTGGCCACGTTCCCGTCCGAATCGATCGTGACGAACACCTCGGAGGTCTGCACCTGCAGACGGCCCAGGTCCTGGGCGCTGACAGTGATACTGAACACGCCGCCCGAGCCCACATCACCCACCACGATGCCAGTGAGCGCATTTGGATCGCTGGTGCTGACCAGGGCTCCGACATTGCCGTTGAGCAGCTTGATCGAGTTGAATTCGGTGGTTTCCGCTATCCTGTCCACCTCGTCGATCAACTGGTTGACTTCGTTCTGGATCGCCAGGCGGTCCAGGCTGGTCAGCGTACCGTTGGCCGCCTGAACCGCCAGTTCGCGGATACGCTGGAGAATAGAGGTGTCTTCGGCCAGGGCTCCTTCGGCGCTCTGGATCAGCGAAATACCGTCCTGGGCGTTGGAAACCGCCCTGCCCAGACCCACGACCTGGGCCCGGAGGTTTTCGGCAATCGTCAGACCGGCGGCGTCATCGGCCGCGCGATTGATCCGCAATCCGCTGGCCAGACCCTCGAGCGAATTGTTGATCCGCTTGCTCGCGATACCTAACTGGCGGCGCGCCAGGCTTGCCGGGATGTTGGTGTTTATTGACAGTCCGGGCATCCATTCCTCCTTAGTAGCGGATTATAGAATCCATTCTGGTCCTGTGCCAGGCTCCGTTTTCAACCGTCGCAATCTCAAGAATCCTGCTCCATTGCAGGATTCTTGATTCAGGACCCGCCGGAAGACAGACCGGCAGCACTGGGGGTTGACCACCGGCCTGTCCCCCGATCCGGCCGGCCGCCTCGATCGGGAACGAACCCGCGATTTGCCTTGCAATCCGGCGGCGACCAGATAAGAAAGGCGGGTACGGGCCGATTCCCGATCGAGGCGGCCTGGTCCTGATTAGCGTCTCCTGCCCGCTGCTGAAAGCCTCCGGCGGCGACCAGATACATTCGGCGGGTGCGGAAAGGAGGTACTGCCCTCAACACAAGCGCACGGGCATTGTGCGCATTGTTTTCCGTATATTTGGCCGGGAACGCTGCGAAGAGCTTCGTTTGCGAGGGAGAATGGGCTGCGGCGCGAGCCACGGACAGGAAAGCACGGATGGCCCCTTGTCCGCGGCCCGGCCGCAGCCGGTGAGGAAATACACCCCCGGTACGCTTCTTCGCGGAATTCCCCCCTCCCGGATACGACAGTTGCAGCTGCCACGGTGTACCCGGTAGGCTTTACTCCGGCCGGAAAAAACAACTGGCCGGAAATTTTTTCCCCGCCAACGGATAATTACCGTGGCAGGATAAAGCTTAACTGCTGATTTTGGTAGAGATTTGCTGCGAAGAACAGCGGATTGGAAGCTCTGGAAAGCTCGAGGGGAGAGAAATCTTGAAAGGAGACACTGTCAAGCGCCACAAAAACAGACACAAACAGCATCGCCCGACACCCCGTACCAACCTGCTTCTTCGCGGAAACCTCTATAACTTCTGCTCCCCAAGTCTTTTATGCCAGAACTCAAGGAGAGTTTCGAGGCGGCTTGCAGACCGAACCTCGAACAAATCTGCTTTTATTATCGGCACTAAAGCTTTAACCTTTAGCGTTTTTCCCTTCTTCACCGTAATGCGGCCTGCCACAGGCAATAGTTGCACCCGCCGGGGAAATTTTTTCTCTAGTTCGTTGTAGTGGTCCAGGATCGATATATGTGCCGAGCAGACCGGATATTACGAAGTTTGAAATCAAGTTGAGAGTAGGTGCGGGAAGGTATAATGCCCGCTGTATTGATGAGCTAACTTGATGACAATCAATGATATGCCGCATAAGCCGGCACTCGGTCCGCGAAATGTGTCCAGATAAAAAAACCACTCCGGTACGAATCCGGAGTGGTTTTGGAACGCTTATTGCACAAACAGTCGCTGCACCCAAATCTTGGAGCATATACGCTCTAAGAACGCTTCTTCGCGGAAGTTTGTGGTGCGGGGCTTTTGAAGTTGCAGCTTCAAAAGCCCTTTTTTTATTCCGCGAGAAGCAGCGTAAACGAGAAAAGGCCGGCTCCGGGCGGGGCTATAACACCGCCCCCGGAAACCGGCCTTTCGCTCATTGCCTGTACCCTGTCATGGTTGCTGCGCTACTCATCGACATGTTGTTTACTCTGTCATTCCAGTACTAAGGGTTCCAGGTTAACGTTACCGCAAAATTCACGCTACTTCCCGCCGACTGCTTACCTGAGCAGTGTCAGGACATTCTGCCCGAGGGCATTGGCCTGGGCCAGGAAGTTCGTGGCTGAAGTTGACAGGATCTGGGCCGATGTGAACTTGATTATTTCATCGGAGAAGTCCAGGTCCCTGATCTGGCTTTCACTGGCTGCCAGGTTCTCGGTGGCCACGTTCAGGTTGGCGATCGTGCTTTCCAGGCGGTTCTGGATAGCACCCAGCGCGGCCCGCTGTTTCGAGACCTGCTGGATCGACGCGTCGATAGTCTTGATCGACTCCTGAGCGATGAACTGGTCACTGACGTTCAGATTCTGGATACCGAGGCTGCTGGCACTCATGTCACCGATCTGAGTGTTAAGGAAGTTCCCGTGGTTCGGTCCGATCTGGAACGACAGCGGACGCGGTGTAACCTGGATCACGAAACCATCCGGACCTGCCAAGGCGTTATTCACTACCTGGGCCACATCGTAAGCCTGGATCGTGGTCTTGGCCGTAGCGCTGATACTGATATCCAGGGTTGTGCGGAACTGGAGGTCCACGCCCTGGATCAGGCCCGCGGCCCTGTCGCCGTACACCTTGGAGGAGCGATCGGGGATCGTGCCCTCGCCGATATCCTGTACACTGATCGAGAAGATCGGGAAAACAGCGGTCTGGATTTCGTTGAAGCCCAGCGCCGAGAGGATCGAGGGTTCGCCACCGAACACCAGCCCGCGGCCGGGTTCGGGAGTGGTGACCACGATCGAAGTGGCGCCGATTCCGCCGCCGGATGGAGCCAGACCGACTTTGCCGATCGAGACCAGGGTGGCGCCGTCGGAAATCGTGGCGGCCATACCCAGATCCAGCACGGAACCCGGGTCGTTGATCGCCAGCGACATCTTGCCGGCCAGCTCGCCCAGGGTGTCGGTTGCGAATATCTGTACATCGGCGATCCGGTTGCTGGCGTCGGTACTCATCGTCATCGTGACCGAATCGACGCCGCCGGTAAACACGCCGAAGTCCATGAAGCGGCTGATCGACTGCAACTGCGTGGCGGCGTTCGCATCGATCGGGTCGCCGTTTTCCTTAATAGTAACGAACAGCTCGGAGTTCTGCACCTGGAGTTTGCCGACGTCGATAGCGTTGACGGCGATACTGAACGTGCCGCCACTGCCGACATCGCCGACAACCAGGCCCTGGATGCTGTTGACCGGATCGTCCGTGCTGACCAGCGCACCGACGTTGCCGTTGAGCAGGTTGATGCTGTTGAACGACGTGGTGGCGCTGATACGATTCACTTCGCTGATCAGCTGGGTCACTTCGTCCTGCAGTGCCCGGCGGTCGCGAGAAGTCAGCACACCGTTGGCCGACTGGACTGCCAGAAACCGGATACGCTGAACAACGTTGTGAGTTTCATTCAGGCCGCCCTCAGCCGTCTGAATCAGCGAGATAGCGTCCTGACTGTTGGCCACCGCACGACCAAGGCCGATGACCTGAGCCCTCAAGTTCTCCGCGATACTCAGACCGGCGGCGTCATCAGCCGCACGGTTGATGCGCCGTCCTGAGGCGAGTTTCTCGAGGGATTTGCTCATCATCCTGTTGTTGATCAACAGGTTCCTTCGTGCATTGATGCCCGGAACATTTGTGTTGAGGGTTAAGCTCATCTCTATCCTCCATGATCGTCTGTAAGGTTTCCTTACCCAACAGAACGTTCTTTATTTGAATCCTCTCTCGGTTTCAAGTTGCTGGCGACGACCCTGTTGCAAGGAAATTGAAATCGGTCAGTCTATTCTCAGCATAAAAGCCTCCATGGTTATTTTTGTTCTCGGTATCGAATTGTTCATAAGCTGAAAGTTTTCTCTTATGTTCAGAATCAAAATTGACTGTCTCGAAACTGTTTTTCTTTAATATTCAGGTCCTCCGCAGCCCGGCAACGCAACTGGCATGCAAATTGCCTTTCAATAGCATGCAAAAAAGCGCACAATATGCTTCATGCAAAAAAGGACACTGCCACCCGGCGTTCCTTTACCCTAACACGGTCCATGATCATGTTGTGCTGCCAAGGCTTTTGGAGGGGGGCTCCAAAAGCCTTTTTTATTGCAGCCCTATGATCGGGTCAAACCAAAGAATTTACTGGATGTACTGGCTCTCGGGACGCACTTTACCCCGGAAGGCGAGAGTGCACCGGTTGAGTTATCTGATCGCCGCCGTACAATATCATTAGCCCATAGAAATTATCGGCTATACTCGTATATCGGCACCGACTTGGGAAAGTTTAGAAAATTTCCCTGACTTTTTATCAAGGGGAAAACGATTCCCTGCCAGGGGGCAGACTTTTCACCCCTCGGGAACCCGCCGGAACCGGCAAAAGTGGGGCCCCGGCCCGCATAAACGCGGGCCGGGGCTGCTTGCCAGGAGGGGGGCGATTTATGGATACTGTCCCGGCTACTGAAGCAGGGTCAGTACGTTGTTGCTCAAAGCATTGGCCTGCGCCAGGAAACTGGTGCCCGACGCGGTGAGAATCTGAGCCGAGGTGAATTCGATCACCTCGCTCGAGAAATCCAGGTCCCTGATCTGAGACTCGGAGGCCATCAGGTTTTCCTCGGCAACACGCAGGTTGGATATCGTGTTTTCCAGCCTGTTCTGGACCGCACCCAAAGTGGAACGCTGGGAGCTTACCAGACCCAGGGCCCGGTCGATCGGCTTGATCGCTTCCTGGGCCAGGATTTGATCGCTGATGTTCAGCCCGTTGACTCCGAGGCTCTTGGCAGTCATGTCTCCGATCTGGGTATTGATGAAGTTGCCGTGGTTAGGACCGATCTGGAAACTCAGCGGACGGGGCGAAACCTGGACCACGAAGCCGTCCGGGCCCGGAGTTGCGTTGTTCACATTCTTGACAATCCGGTAGGCTCCGACCTGAGTCACTTCGGTGGCGCTGAGACTGATATCGAGCGTGGTGCGGAAATTGATATCCACACCCTCGATCAGGTTGCTGGCCCGGTTGCCGAATACGCGCGAGGTTTTGGTCGAGATCAGGCCCTCGCCTATATCCTTCACGGTCAGCGAGAACACCGGCTGCACCGGACGCTGGATTTCGTTGAATCCCAGCGCGGTCAGCAGCGAACTCTCACCACCGAACACCAGCGTCACGCCGGATTCCGGAGTGGTGATAACCATGCTGGTGGCCCCTGGGGCCCCGCCGGCCGGAGCCAGGCCGATACTGCCGATACTCACCAGCGAAGCACCCTCGGACTTGTTGGCGGCCAGGCCGAGATCGGTTGTGGTATCGGGATTGTTGATCGCCAGCGAGATCTTGTTCGCCAGCTCGCCCAGCGTATCGGTGGCGAACACCTGCACGCGGGAGATCTTGTTGTCGGCGTTGCTGCTCAGGGTCAGGGTCACCGAATCCTGCCCGCCGGCAAACACTGAGAACTCCTGCAGACGGCTAATCGACTGCAACTGGGTATTTGCAGTTGCGTCCCGCGGAACGCCGGCCTCGGTGATCCGCACGAAAGTCTGCGAGTTCTGGACCTGCAGCTGTCCCAACTCCACGGCGCTGATCGCCACCGAGAACGTACCGCCCCGGCCGACGTTGCCGACGATGATACCCTTGACGTTACCGGGGTCATCGGAGCTGACCAGCGCGCCAACGTTGCCGTTGAGCAGGTTGATGCTGTTGAACGAAGTGGTCAGGGCGATCCTGTCCAGCTCGTCGATCAACTGGAATATCTCCTCCTGCAGGGCCTTGCGGTCACTGCTGGTCAGCGTGCCGTTGGCAGACTGGATCGCCAGCGAGCGCATCCGCTGCAGGACATTGTGCTGTTCACCAAGCGCTCCCTCGGCAGTCTGGATCAGCGAGATAGCATCCTGGCTGTTGGCCACCGCCCGGCTGAGTCCGATTACCTGGGCACGCAGGTTCTCGGCGATAGTCATGCCGGCCGCATCATCGGCGGCCCGGTTGATCCGCAGGCCGCTGGCCAGTTTTTCCATGCTTTTGCCTACGCGTTGGTTCTGCTCCACCAGGTTACGGCGGGTATTCAACGCCGGAATGTTGGTGTTAAGGGTAAGTCCAGCCATAGTTTAATCCTCCATGATTGTTACAGGCGGGCATCCATACCCGCCATTTGTGATTCTCGCGGAAAAATGGCGCTTTCCGCGCAATGCAACGGCCTGCCGCGCGCAGTCAGGCTTCAGATGCCTGTGCTGGCGCAACCTGCCGGTTGCTGAATTGAGTTTTCACAGTCTCCTGAGAAAAAGAGTCCGGATCGTCTCATCACCCTCCTTTGACTGAATTTAAACTCCACGGAATATCGAAGTTACGGTTCGTTATCCGAAGTATTTTGCCGTTTCAATTCAGGGCGATCTCTCGCTTATCGCTCCAGGGCGTACTTTACCCCCCAGCGGCAGGGAGCTGACTCGATCCCTGCCGTTTTTTGACGGCGGAGCGGACTGCCGGTACGCGCGGTTAGGGGATCAGGCGCACAGCGGCCTGCGGACGGCTGCGGTCAACAGCCGTGCCGTACCATCGCGCACGATATATGGCGGAATATTCCGCTCCTGCCATCAAGCGGCGTCGCGCCCGGGTCAGCTGACCCGGGTTATGTGGCTTTTTTTATCAGCCGGCAGGCATAAGCGGACCTCCTTGTCCGGGGCGGGCCATCCGTGGCCCGGTCGCGTTAGGGGTTAACTGAGAATCGAAAGCGGAGTCCGTCTGCCCCAGAGTATATCCAGGGACCACGCGGTTGTTGGATGGCAGCGTCCTCCGCAAATCAGCTTCCGGAAAGCCGGGTCCTGCCGGGGCTCCGGCATCCCTGGCTGATATTACCATATTATGTTTCGCTTTCGCAGTCGGCATATGGTTCGAGTATCTTTATCTTCAATGCCCGCCAATCATCTTTCCGGGCGCACTCCGGCCCTGGAAATCCGATCCACGGACCTGGATCGGTCTTACCGCGCCGGTACCACTACCGGCCAGGGGCCGGTATGAGACACTGCGCACTTTACTTATACGAGGCCCCTGCGTTTTCTGCCAGGGCCCTTGTTAGCGTGCTTTTCAGGCAATTACTTCATCTTTGTCTATGCGCCGTCGGCCGGAATTATCCTCCGATCAGCGTCAGCACCGTACCGCTCAAGGCGTTGGCCTGGGCCAGGAAAATCGTGGCCGACTGGGAGAGCACCTGCAGCGAGGTGAAATTGACGATCTCATCGCTGAAATCCAGGTCGCGGATCTGCGATTCGCTGCCGGTCAGGTTCTCTGAGGCCACCCGCAGGCTGTTGATCGTGCTTTCCAGCCTGTTCTGCACCGCACCGAGATTGGCGCGCTCGGAGTTGAGCCGTTTGAGCGCCTCGTCGACAGTACGGATCGATTCGCCGGCCAGGGTCTGGTCGACAATATTAATCCCGCTGATTCCCAGACTGTTCGCGCTGATATCGCTGATCCGTGTTTTAAGCACATCTCCCTGGTTTGCGCCGATCTGGAACACCAGCGGACGGGGAATTATTTCCAGCAGAAACGTGTTATTCTGCCCTGACTGGCTGACAACCAGCACCGGCACGTTGAACGCGCCGACCCTTTCCACGTTGGTGCCCGACAGGCTGATATTCAGCGTGGGCCTGAACTTGATATCAACGCCCTGGATCAGCCCTTTTGCCCGCTCGCCGAACACTTTAAGCGTACGCGGCAGAAATTTCTGGAACGGGCTTGAAACATTGTTAATGGTTACCGAGAACACAGGCGGCTCGCCGTCCTGAATCATATTGAACCCGAATGCACTCAACATCTTGTCATCGCCGCCCCACACCAGCCTGCGGCCCGGCTCGGGATTCATAATCGTCATCACCGTGCTGCCGGGCTGGCCTCCGGCCGGCGATTCGCCGACCGAGGAGATGCTTATCAGAGTCGCGCCCCGGCTGATTTCACCGCCCAGGTTGAGATCGGTGGTCCGCGAGGGGTCGTTGATCGCCAGGGATATCCGCTTGGCCGTGATATCCAGCGTATCGGTGGCGAACAGCTCGATCTCGGTGAGCTTGCTGTCGGCGTCGCTGCTCAGGGTGAGCGTAACGCTGCGCACACCGCCGTCGAACACCTTGAAGCTCTGGAAGCTGGAGATCGAGGCCAGGGTGGTGTTGCGCGTGGCGTCGAATATCTGGCCCCGCGAGTTTACCGTGGTCAGGATCCCCGTGCCCTGGATCTGGTTGTTGCCCAGCAGATACACTCCGCTGCTGGACCGGGCGACATTGATCGCCACGCTAAAGATCCCGCCGTCGCCCACATCGCCCACCACGATCCCGTTGACGTCCTGGGGATTGCTGGTGCTGACCAGGGCGGAGCTGTTCCCGTTGAGCAGGTTGATGCTGTTGTAGGTGGTGGTCTTGGCGATCCTGTTGATCTCGTCGATCAGAAGGGACACTTCGTTCTGGATCGCCTGCCGGTCCTTGCTGGTAAGCGTGCCATTGGCCGCCTGGATCGAAAGCTGTCTGATCCGCTGCAGGAGCGAACTGCCTTCCTTCATTGCGCCCTCACCGGTCTGGATCAGGCTGATCCCTTCTAACGCGTTGGTCACGGCCCGGTTGAGGCCGATTATCTGGGATCGAAGGTTTTCGGCAATTGTGAGCCCTGCGGCATCGTCGGCGCTGCGGTTGATCCGAAGCCCGCTGGAGAGCCGTTCCATGCTCGTGCTCAGCGCGTCGGTCACCCGCAGCAGGTTGCGGTGTGCAGTGACAGCGGAAATATTTGTGTTCAGCGACAAAGCCATCGTTCCATCCTCCTTGATGGTATATTAAGCATCCTTGCTTAATAGGCGGCCTTTGTGTCGCAAGGGAAGGCCACCGGACCCGGCTGGATAAATAATCTTGGGGGATTATTCCAGTTTTTTTCTGTTTTACTCCTGTTAAAGGGCGTAATTGCTCCACGTGCCCGAATCCCCCTTTTCCCCTGGGGGATTCCGGCGCGGAAGGTCGTCGCCCTCATGCTCAGTTATCGTCATCTGGACGGTAGACTTTAGAAAATCGGCAGGGTACGCTTGGTTGAACGGTCAGTCCAGTGGCGGGAACCGGGCTATTCAAGCAGCACCGCCCGCACGGGCGAGGCCTCGGCGTGCTGTATTTTGAGCGGAATCGCCGCCAGCAGATACCGTCCCGGCTGCACCGCCGCCAGGTCGATACCCTCCAGGATCAGCATCCCGGCTCCGAGTATGATACGATGAGCCGGGTAGCCTTCCGCCCCAAAACGGTCGATCGAATGACAGTCCAGCCCCACCAGCGACAGTTCCAGGTCTGCGCAGACTGTCGCGGCTTCCGGGGTCAGGTAGACGTAATCCTCCACGAAACGGCTGCCGGTCAGGATTCCGCGCGAGGAGTTGACGGTGCGCAGCAGCAGGGCTTCGCCCCGGCACGCGCCCGAGGATTCGACCGTGTGAGCCTCAACGCACTCTCCCGGACCGTTATCGGCCACAACCGCCGGCAGGAAAAACCGCTCGGGCGGGAGGCTTTCCATTGTCGGTTCTCCGGCAAGAAAATGGGCCGGGAGGTCGAGATGGGTGCCAGCGTGGGCGCAGATATCGAAGGCGCTGACCTCCGCGCTATCGCCCCGTGAGAGCGAATAAACGCTCCTGCGCCCGAACGGCGGGTCGCCGGGGTAGACAGCCATGCCCGGTTTGACCGTGATGCTGATATCATGGACTCGCGTAAAATTTTTCACCGCATCGCCTCTCCGCATCAGTTCAGATCAGCTTTGCCGGCCAGTCCACCGCCTCGCCGATCCGCTCGTTCTCGATTCCCATCATCGGCAGTTCGATTTCCTCGCCAGCTATCAATTGCTTCAATGCCAGGATAAAGACACCCTGAACATTTTTACGGTTCCTCGTCAGAGAGGATCTACGAAGTTCCGGCAACTGAAAACCGATGGGTAACTAACCTGAATGTAATCGCCTGCACAGGTGAGGAACAAGAAACAAATCATCGCCGCCAGGTGCAAGAATTGACTTTGAGCCGTCGAAGGTAATATTTTCTTATCACAACTTGCCCCGCCACTACCCCAGATCGGAGTCCGGCGATGAGATTACTGTTCCGCTGCATTCCCGTTGCAATCTTAGTCTCCGCTTTTCTGCTGGCTTGTTCACCGGCGAGCAGGGAGATAAAGCTCACGCTTCCGGCCGACGAGCAGCCGCCCGCTCCCCGTCAGCTCCTGCACTATCCGCCCGAGGGTTATCCGGCCGGGGTCAACCCGCCCGGATTTTACTGGCGCGCTCATCCGGACGCGCTGGGCTACAGGTTTCTGCTCTTTCGCGACGGCAGCGGCACGCCGCTGGCGGTCCACGACAGCCTGAGATCGACCGCCACGGTGCTGAACGATCCGCTGCAGACCGGTGATTACAAGTGGTACGTAGCCTACCTGGATTCCTCCGGAACGCCGTTCGCCCGCTCGGAAGTCCGCTGGTTCAGCGTGGGCCGGGAGGCGCCGGAGCTGCCGATGCCCGACCTGGAGCAGCTTACCCGCCTGCTGGACGGACGGCGGCCGCGCCTGTTTTTCCGGCCCGACGGTGGGTTTGTGAGCGAAGTGCGCAGGCAGGTGGAGCAGGAACGCATCCCGCTCTGGGAGCGCAGCCGGACCCTGGCCGATGCCGCGCTGACCGAACCGCTCTACCCTGAACCGGCACCCTACAAGGACGGAGTGTTCGAGGTGGGTGAGTGGCGCAGAATCTACACGCCCGGCAAACGGGGCAGCGCCCATGTCCTTCGCCTGGCGCTGGCCTGGAAAGTGACCGGCGAGCGTAAGTACCTCGACGGCGCGCGGAAATGGCTGCTGCACCTTGCCGGCTGGGACCCGGACGGAACCACCAGCTACAACCTGACGCTGCCCGATGGGTCGGAGGGCAATGACGAAGCCGGGATGCCGATTCTGGAGCGGATGGCGCTGGCTTATGACTGGATAGCCGATGAGTTGAGCCACGAAGATAAGGTGCAGGTGCTGGCCTCACTGCGACGCAGGGGTCAGCAGGTACTGGAGCATTACCGCGAGGTCGACTTTCTCTCGGCCCCCTGGTCCAACCACGATGTCCGCGTGCTGGCGTTTCTGGGCATGGCCGCGGTAAGCTGCCTGGGCGAGTTCCCCGAGGCCGAACAGTGGCTGGACTATGTCTTGCGCTCTTACCTGTCCACCTTTCCCACCTGGGGTTCGGACGACGGGGGCTGGGCGCAGGGTCTCAGCTACTGGTCGGCATACGTGGGCTGGCACACGAATTTCCTCGATGGTCTGCGCAGCGCCACCGGGATCAATCTCTACAGGAAACCATTTTTCCGTAACAACGGTTATTTCGCGGTCTATTTTCACCCTCCCTACGCAACCCGCGGCGGTTTCGGCGACCACGGCGAGGCGGCGCCGAACCTGCCCGAGAAGCTGATGCTCTACAAGTTCGCCGCCGCGCTCGAAGACCCCGTGCTGCTCTGGCAGGCGGAAAATATCGAGGTGCCGGGCGGGATCGAGTCGAAGCTGCAGGTGAGGGACGAGGACTGGAGCTGGTACGAATGGTTTGTCGAGGACGTTTTCGCGGTGCTCTGCCCCCCGCCTGCGGGCTTCCAGCCGCAAGCGCCGACCGGACTCGAGGACTCACGATGGTTGAAGGATATCGGCTGGGTGGCCATGCACTCGGCGCTGGGCGAGGCGGAGCGCGATGTATGGGCGCTGTTCAAGTCCAGCCGCTACGGGTCGTTCAGCCACAGCCACGCCGACCAGAACAGCTTCCAGTTCAACGCCTGGGGCCGGGCGTTGCTGATCGATTCCGGTTACTATCCCTGGTTCGGCAGCCCGCACCACAACCTCTGGACCCGCCAGACAAAGGCTCACAACGCCGTGCTGGTCAACGGCCGCGGACAGGCCTCCAGCGACATGGCCGCCGCGGGGACAATTACACAGTACCAGCCGAATGGACTCGTGACATTTGTCACCGGCGACGCCACCGCCGCCTATAACGCTCCGATGAACGATTTTACGGTCGAGCAGTGGCAGGAACTGCTGGACGAGCCGCTTCCACCCGCTGGACCCGAGGTGAGAGCCGCACGACGTACGCTGGCTTTTCGCGGAGAAGCCCAGGAGCGCAACCTGGAACTTCGCGGCGAACCGGGCCGGCCCTGGCTGGCGGTTCACGACTACCTGGCCGCCGCCGAACCGACCACTTTCCAGTTCATGCTCCACGCCCTGGAGCGGATGGAGTACGACAGCAAGCAGGGCACGGTGTTCGTGGACAACGGGCCGGTGCGCTGCGTGGTGCGGATCATTGCCAGCCAGCCGCTGGAATTCAGCCAGACCGACAAGTTCAACGTCCCGCCGGGCGAACGCTACGAAGGCGCTGCCAACCAATGGCATTTAACGGTAAGTACTGCCGGCAAAGCACTCGAGGCAAAATTCCTGGCGATCATGGTGCCGTTCAGGAGCACCGAGCCGGCGCCACGGATCGAGCTGGTTGAGGACGGGAGCTGGCGCGGGTTCGAGGTCAACGGCGAAAAAGTGACAGCCTGGTGGGGCGAGGGGGAAACGGGCACGGACCTCCCGGCTACGGCCAAAGCAGCGCCAGCGAGGATTCAGGTCGATCTGGGCGAGGACGTCCAGGCACAATACCGTCGCTACGATTGCAAATGAGCGGTTGTATCGAATTACACACCCCGCCTGCTGGCGCAGGCACCCCTCTCGAGAGGGGAATTTTACAGTCTCGTTCAGAAGATTACCCGTAGCGACTGTCTTGAGAATCAAGAGTTGAGACAGATATTATTTTGATAATTTTTCAAGGTAGCGTTAAGGATAATAAGGAGTTTTCGCATACAGGCAGTAAGGGCGAGTTTTTTAGGTTTACCAGCCTTGATGAGATTTTGATAGAAATCACGGATAGTGGGATTGTATTGTGAAGCGACCAGAGCCGGCATGTAGAGAGCTTTTCGAACATCGGCTCTGCCTCCGGAGATCATCCGTTTTCCGCGGAACTTGCCACTGTCGCGGTTGATGGGCGCCAGCCCGGCGAGGGCGGCGATTTTCCGGCGGCTGAGGGTACCTAGTTCAGGCAAGGTAGCCAGCAGCGAGCAGGCGGTGGTATCGCCGACGCCCTTGACTTGTTTCAGGCATTTAGCCTTCTCGTACCAGAGAGGGTTTTGCTTGATGGTTTGCTGGATTTGAAGATCGAGGTTATTGATTTCTCGATCCAAAGCCCTGATAATTCTTTTCAAGCTTGAGCTTACCCAAGGGTCTCTGGCCTGTTGGAGACGATTGTGCTCTGCTGCA